>JADJYJ010000014.1 GCA_016719785.1 Candidatus Amarolinea dominans | reverse complement strand
AATGAGTTCGGAGAGACGATGCTCCAGTCGTTCACGAATGGTGCGGCGGGTCACAGCCTCGGTGCTAACTTTGCCCTCCAGTTTAACGAAGAGCAGATTGAAATTGGCAGACAGGCTGGCATCCACCTGCGGTTCGATGATTTTCTCCAGGACAATTTCTTGCGTGAACCAGCGATACACATCATCGAGCAGGGCATCGCCGATCAGGGCGCGCTGGCGGCGACGGAGAAGGCGCTGATCGGTGACCTGGCGGAAGAGGCGAATCGCCATGGAGAGTAGCAGATCGGTGTAAGTTACGTCCAACGGGTCGAGCACGCTTCGCACCGAGAATTGAACGGTAAGGAATTTGTCGCCCAAGACAGACGTGAGCTTGTTCAACTCGGTTGATTTGCCGCTGCCCCGATGCCCGGTAAACAGAATCTTGACCGGTTCATGTTGATCTTCCAGAAAGATGCGCATCGGTTCGATCTGGCCCTTGGGGCGCGCCACGTAGAATTCAGCGAGGCCGCGGCCCTGCAAAGGCTCGTTGTGGACGAAAACGTTCATGACTTCGGTGAGATTCGTGGCGATCATGGGTATCTCCTGCTTGGAAAAAAGCGACAGCACGGATGAGCAGGATCATACATCATGGTGGGCGTTGGTGTCAATCCCGCGCCGCGTCAGATTTTGCCACGAATTGCACGAATTGACACGAATGGGATTGTCGCCCGCACCCCACCGAATGAATTCGGTGTCTGATACTTAAGCGGGTTGCGGTGGTGGGAACCTGTCTTGACAGCGGAGGTTTGCTCAACGCAGGGACGCCAGGGCGCAGGGACGCAAAGGATATTCGGAAGAGCGCTGCACACCCACGGGCGGCTCAGCCCGTCAATTCGCTCTCCGCAAATTTCACGAATTGAGTCGTCACACCCCACACCAACCTGCTTCAGCAGGTTTCGGTGTATCAGACCGTGAATTCATTCACGGGTGTGTATCAGACCGTGAATTCATTCACGGGTGGCTCAGCCCGTGAATTCGCTCTCCGCAAATTTCACGAATTCAGCCATCACACCCCACACCAACCTGCTTCAGCAGGTTTCGGTATATCAGACCGTGAATTCATTCACGGGGTGTATCAGACCGTGAATTCATTCACGGGTATGTATCAGACCGTGAATTCATTCACGGGTGGTTCAGCCCGTGAATTCGCTCTCCGCAAATTTCACGAATTCAGCCATCACACCCACCAACCTGCTTCAGCAGGTTTCGGTATATCCGACCGTGAATTCATTCACGGGGTGTATCAGACCGTGAATTCATTCACGGGGTGTATCAGACCGTGAATTCATTCACGGGGTGGCTCAGCCCGTGAATTCGCTCTCCGCAAATTTCACGAATTCAGCCATCACACCCCACACCAACCTGCTTCAGCAGGTTTCGGTGTATCAGACCGTGAATTCATTCACGGGGTGTATCAGACCGTGAATTCATTCACGGGGTGTATCAGACCGTGAATTCATTCACGGGGCGGTGTATCAGACCGTGAATTCATTCACGGGACCGCCGGGCAATCGTCCAACCTTGCGCAGGCCCGCCGGGTAAGGAGCGGGTGTCGCGGGGGGCGATTTCGGCTTGCCCGGCGATTCGAGCGGCAGCCAGCCTGCGCAAGGGGAGCCCGCCGCCGAATGAATTCGGCGGCTGTCACTTCACCACCGGCAGCTCCGCGGGCACGACCGAGGGCAGCGGCACATCGGCCAGGTTGATGACTGCGGCGCCCGGGGGCGGGTCGAAGGTGAAGAGGGCGGCGTCGAGCGTGGGGTTCAGCTCGATCTCGCCCTGCACCTCGGCAAAGCCGCGCACGGTGAAGTTGCCGTAGGTCACTTCGATTTCCACCCGCTGCGGCAGGTGGGTCTGCGCATCAATGTAGAACACCGTGCCGATTCCTTCCAACTTCTGCGTCGGGTCCGCAGTCGGCTTGAAAGTCACCTGTACTTTGTAGGTGGCCCGGCCGGCGATGGTGGCCGCGCCCTGGTTGACCGCTTCGGTGTCGGTGAAGCCGCGCGCCATCAGCTTTTCCACAAACCCGGCAATCTCGCGCAGCTCCGGCTGACGGCCCAACTGGCTCTGCAGCAGGCTACGGTCCGCCACCAGCACCAGGTCATCGCGCTTGCTGTAGGCCCAGCCTTGGTCGCCCGCGGTCACCGCGAGGATGCCATCCACGCTGCCCAGGTCGCTGCGCAGTTGAATGCGGCGCTGACCCGGGCGCTGCGCCCAGACCTCGGCCGTGCCGGTCACCGGCCCCTCCGCGGAAGCCACCTGGAAGCGCAGGGTCAGGTGCGCGCTCTGAGCGTCAGCGATGGCCTTTTGCATCTGCGTCATCAACTCCGCGCCGCTTGGGCCGGTGGGCGTGGGCGTGGCAGCGGGCGTCTGCGCCGCGCAGGCCGTCAGCGCCAGCAGCAAAAGCCCCATCAAGAGCAGGGTCAGACCCTGCGTTCGTGTCTGTTTCATCTGTTTCATCTGTTTCATCTGTTTCTTTCTTCGCCTCCGTATTCTCGTGCGCTCACTTGGGTGGGAACGTCTTGGATCCCAACAGCTTGCCGGTGCGATCGAAGCTGGCGGTGTAGGTCCAGCCCTGGTAGACCAGGCCGATTGTGGCGCAGTATTGGCCGGCGCGATCGGTGGCGCTGTACCAAGTCCAGTCCGCGGAGGCGCCGGGCGCGATGGCGGGGATGTTGTTGGGGTCAATGCCGTTCTCCCAGCCGTCGGTCTTGGAGTAGAAGCTCGCCAGATACCAGCCGTCTTCGGAGCCGTCCGCGTTGACAATCTGAACGCTGGGCCGGTATTCGGGCCAGCGCGCCGCGCGCTTGGACTTATTGACATAAATCATGCGCGTTTGACACCAGCGGCTGTCGCCCTCGCGCCCCTCGTACGACATATCGGCCCAGGTGATTTGCAGCGGCGAGGCCGCGGTGGTCGTGGCGGGCGGTTTGGTGGCAGTCGGCTTTGGGGGCGCAGACTTGGCGGGCGTTGGTGTCGCCGCGGCCGTGTCGCCGGAGCCGCCCACGCTGGCGCCCCCGACAATGCCGCCGGCTGCACCCGCACCCGCGCCGTTGGTCTTCATGCTGTCGGGAATGGGGCATTCACCCGGCGTGCCTGGCTTGCCGGTGGAACTGGCGATGCCAAAGACGCCGTTGGCAATGGGCACCCACTTGCCGGCTTCATCTTGCAGGAACATCGTCACCAGGAAGACGCGACCGCCCACATCCTGATTGAACGACACCGAGGCATGGGGCAGGGTGTTGGGCGCCAGCACCGCGCGCGCGGTCGCCACCGGGTCTTCCTGCACGGTGTTGTCAACGGCTTCCTGCCAGATCACCACGACGGGCAGTTCCTGTTTGACCGTGGCCGGCAAATAGCTGTGGATGGTGCGCGTGCCTGTGCGGAAAATGGGCGGATAGGTGGGGCACTGGCCCGGCAGGTCATTTTTCCATTCGTAGCTGCTGTAGAGCGTCAGCAGTTGATCCTCCTGCCCGCGTGCGGTCAGGGTGGGGCCAGACCGCTCCGCCGGCAGAGGCGCCGCCGCCGCCATCAACGGCCACAACAGCAGCACCATCGTCAGCAGTCCCATGCATCGCCATCGAAAACCAGACTTCATCATGTACCTCCATGTACCTTTTTGAAAATCGAACTCATACCGATATCTCCCACCCCGAATGACACCCACTCACGAAAACAAATACCAATTCGTGAAAATTCGTGAAATTCGTGGCAGAAAACCTCATCTCCCTTGCCACGAATGACACTCACTTACACGAAAACAAATACCAATTCGTGAAAATTCGTGAAATTCGTGGCAGAAAACCTCTGCGAATCAACGCGCATCCTGTCGTTTGAGGGCCACGACGGTCAGCGCCATACAGACGACGGCCAGCGCCAGCAGGATGCCCAGGTTCTGCCGCAGATAGGCGCTGGAATGGTCGAACGGGAAGACCAGCGCCTCCACCGGCATGACGTAGCTGGCGATGCGGTGCAACTCCGGCAGGTTGATCGTCGCGCCCAGGGCCTCGATGCCCCAGCGGCTGAAGGTCAGCCAGGAGACGAAGCGGGCGCTGCCTTCGAGCTTGAAGACAACGCCGGCGAAGACGATCTGCGGAATCAGGAAGAGCGGCATCAGGCTCATCACCCGGTCCTCGCGGCCCACCGCGGCCGAGAGCAGCAGGCCCAGGCAGGTGGAGGCAAAGGTGACGAGGAGCACCGCAGCGAAAATCTCGATCACGCCGGGCAGGCCGCTGGCGCCCACGGCCGGGAATTGCCCGCGCAGGTGAACGATGGCGACCAGCAGGCCGGCCTGAACAATGCTCAGCGCCAGCAGAACCACCAGCTTGGAGGTGACGTAGGCCGCCACGCCCAGGTTGACGAACCGCTCACGGCGGTAGATCGGCAGCTCTTTGACGATCTCGCGCACCGCGTTGATCAACCCGAACCAGGCCGCAATGCAGGCCAGCACGAACAGAACCTTCTGCATCTCCGCCAGGTCGCTCACCTCCACATCGAGGCCCTGGTTGAACAGCCCCGGCTTCATCACCAGGAAGAGCAGCAGGGCGATCAGCGGCGCCTGCAAGAGCAGGAAGAGCAGATTGCGCCGGTCGCGCAGCATGATCGTGACGTAGCGCTCGATCAGGATGCTGGTCTGGCGGCTGAAGGTTGCCAGGCCGGCGCGCCAGGGCGTGGGCCGCGCGACAGGGACAGGCGCGGCCTGAGCCGTGGTCGTCGCAGACTGGCGCTGATAGCCGCAGTTGGCGCAGATCATCTGCTCTGGCGCCAGCGGTTCGGAGCAGCGCGGGCAGGTGGTCGCCAGGCGGCGCTCGATGTAGGCCGCGTAGAAGCCGGATGCCTGGAAGGCCTGCTGCCAGCGGTCTGGCTCCAGCTCCACCAGGTGATAGATTTCGGCAAAGTCATGCACACCGAAAAAGGTCAGCGCCTCGGTCGGCGGGCCGTAGAAGATCAGGCGGCCCCGTTCGGCCAGGAACGCGACCAGGTCGCAGTCCTGGATGTTGTCAGTCGCGTGCGTGACCAGGATGACGGTGGTGCCGGCGTTAGCCACCTGGCGCAGGGTGAACATCATCCGCTTGTCCAGGCCGGGGTCCAGGCCCGAAGTCGGTTCGTCCAGGAAGAGGATGCCGGGCGCAGCGATCAACTCCACGGCCAGGCTGATGCGCTTGCGCTGGCCGCCGCTGAGCTGGCGCACCAACACCGTGCGGCGATTGCTCATCGCCACCTGCTGCAGAACGGTCTCGACCCGCTTTTCGATCTCGGCCGGGCCGGTATCGGGCGGCAGGCGCAGGCGGGCGACAAAGCGCAGCGCCTCTTCCACGGTCAGCTCGCGGTGGATGATGTCATCCTGGGGCACGTAGCCGATGCTTTGGCGGTAGGCATCGAAGTTGCGGTAGAGGTCATCACCGTTGATGAGCACGCGGCCATTCACGGGCCGGAACGCGTTGAGCGCGTCGAGTAGGGTGGATTTGCCGGTGCCGCTGCCGCCAACAATGGCAATGAACTCGCGCGGATGAATGACCAGGGAAACGTCGCTGAGCAGCAGCTTGAAGCCGCTGTCGCCGGCGCTCGCCCTGGCTGCGGGCACCTGTTTGCGCAGGCTCACGCCATCCAGGCGGATGCCGGCGCGGCGCAGATCAACCAGCGCCAGGTGGTGACCGTCGTAGCGCAGTTGCACGGAGCCGATCAGGATGTCATCGTCGGGCCGCAGGGTATGCTGCGTTACGCGCTGGCCGTTGACGAAGGTGCCGCTGGCGCTGCGCAGATCGCGCAGGAGATGACCCTGGTCCAGCGGCGTCACCGTGGCGTGGAAGGCAGAGGCGGTAGGGTCGTTGATGACCAGGTCGTTGCGCGGGTCGCGGCCCAGGCTGATCTCGTGCGTCAGGCTGACCTGCGTGCGCTGGCCGGGGCTGGCGGCCGCGGCGTCGAAATAGAGCAGGGAGACGAAGTCTTCGGCCGGGCCGGGGATGCGCACGATCTCGCCGTTGTCGAGCTTTTCATCCACTACCGGCTGGCCGCGGCAGCTCAGGCCGTTGGGGCTGCGCACCCACTGGCCGTCGCGCTCCTGCCCGTCGAGCAGATGATAGCCGTCGGCCTCCAGGCGCAGGGTCGCGTGGTAGGGCGCCACGGCCGGCGCTTCGATGACGATGTCATTGCCATCGGGATGGCGCCCCAGGCGCAGGACCGGCGCGGTCAGGGGCGCCGTCAGTTGATGACCGGGCCAGGCAATGATTAGTTGGCGGTCGCTCTGCGCAGCATCAGGATTGGGCATCGCGTCGTTTCACCTTTCAGGTCGAGGCGGCTGGCGTCCAACGTGCGCCCCGACCTCGTTGATGCCCTATTGTAGCAGAGGATCGTAAAGAAATCGTAAATTGCGGGACGTGCGATGGGTTCTCGCCACGAATTTCACGAATTCACACGAAGACAAATACCAATTCGTGAAAATTCGTGAAATTCGTGGCAGAGACCGTTTTCCCTCTTGCCACGAATTACACGAATTCACATGAAAACAAAAAACAATTCGTGGCAGCTACAGCTTCATGAACTTGTTCGTCAGATAGCGCATGAAGGGGCCGGCGTCCAACTCGCCGCCGGTGGCGCGCTGCAGCAGTTCGTTGGCGCTGAACTTGCGACCATGCACATGAATGTTGCTGCGCAGCCAGCCCAACAGGTTGCTGAAGTCGCCGCGCCCGATGTCGTCCCAGAGCGCGGGGAACTGACGCTGCGCGGCGTCGAAGAATTCCGCGGCCATCAGGTTGCCCAGGGTGTAGGTGGGGAAGTAGCCAATGAGCGCCTGCGACCAGTGGACATCCTGCAGCACGCCGTCGGCATCGTTGGGCGGCGTGATGCCCAGGTAAGCGTCCATGCGTTCGTTCCACAGCGCGGGCAGATCGGCCACACGCAGGCTGCCGTCCAGCAGGCCGGTTTCCAGCTCGAAGCGCAGCATGATGTGCAGGTTGTAGGTGACCTCGTCCGCGCCGATGCGAATCAGCGAGGGCTGCACGCGGTTGACGATGCGGAAGAAGGTATCCAGGCTCACGTCGCCCAGCGCGTCGGGGAACGCGGCCTGCACCTGGGGATAGAAGTAGTTCCAAAAGGGCCGGCTGCGGCCGATGACGTTTTCCCACAGCCGCGATTGCGATTCATGCACGCCCAGCGAGGCGCCGTGACCCAGGGGCGTTCGCCCCAGCGCCGGGCTGACGCCCTGTTCGTAGAGGGCATGGCCGGTTTCGTGCAGCGCGCTGAAAAGGAAATAGGCCAGGTCGTCCGCGAGGATGCGCGAGGTGATGCGCACATCGTCCATGCTGAAGCTGGTGCAGAACGGGTGCGGCGCGGCATCGTGGCGCCCACGCGTAAAATCGTAGCCGAAGCGCCGCATCAGGTCGTAGACCAGCGTGCGCTGGCGTTCCACATCGTAGCGGCGGCGCAGCACGCCGTCGTCCACGGCCGCGCCGTTGGCCCTGATGGCCTGCAGCAGGCCGGTGATCCGGGGCCGCAGGTCGTCGAAAATGACCGTGATCTGGCCGGTCGTCATGTCCGGCTCATACTCGTCGAGCAGGGCGTCGTAGGGATGCTCGTCGAACCCCAGGTAATCGGCGCGCTGCCGCGCCAGGGCGAACATGCGCTCCAGGTTCGGCTGGAAGAGCTTGAAATCCGAGGCGGCCCTGGCCCGCACCCAGGCATTGTGGCTCAGCGCAGCGGCCTCGGTCATTTCGGCCACGAAGCTGGCCGGGATTTTGACCGCCCGCTCGTAATCGCGCTGTGTGACCTGCAGCAGGCGGACCTCGTCGCTGTCCGGCGGCAGGTCGGCCGCGGCGCTGTGCAGATCGGCCAGCAGGCGTCCGGTCTCCTCGGCCACGAAGATTTCATGCGCAAGGCGGTGCAGGGTTGCCAGTTGACGGGCGCGGGTGGCATCGGCCGCCGGCGGCATGTAGGTTTGATGATCCCATTCCAGCACGGCGGCCGCGCGTCCCAGGTCGTCTACCTGGGCCAGACGAGAACGAAGTTGTTGCAGTTTTTCTTCCATTCCAATGATTCCTCTTTCGATAATTCCTCGAATAGTTTCTCTTACGGGGAGCTGAACGACTCAGGCCGGCTCTTGCCTGAATTGGGTTTCGTACAGGCTGGCATAGAGGCCATCCTGCGCCAGCAGTTCCGCGTGCGTGCCCTGTTCCACCAGGCGGCCCTGGTTCATCACCAGGATCAGGTCCGCGGCCAGGATGGTGCTCAGGCGATGGGCGATGACCAGGCTGGTGCGGCCCTGCATCAACGGCTGCAGCGCATCCTGGATCAACGCCTCGGAATGCGAATCGAGGTGACTGGTGGCCTCGTCCAGGATCAGCACGGTGGGATTCTTGAGCAGCACCCGCGCAATGGCCAGGCGCTGCTTTTCGCCGCCGCTGAAGCGGTAGCCGCGCTCGCCCACAATCGTGTCGTAGCCGTCCCTCAGGCTGGCGATGAAATCGTGGATGTTGGCCGCGCGGCAGGCCGTTTCCAGCTCGGCCGGGGTAGCGTCGGGCCGGGCGTAGAGCAGGTTGGCGCGCACGGTGTCATGAAACAGGTACGATTCCTGCGTCACCATGCCGATGGTGTGGGCCAGGGTCGCGCCGGAGAGGTCGCGCAGGTCATGGCCGTCCAGGGTGATCTGCCCGGAGGTGCAGTCGTAGAGGCGCGGCAGCAGGTAGGTGACGGTGGTTTTGCCCGCGCCGGATGGGCCAACCAGGGCCACCAGTTGGCCCGGCTTGATCTCGAAGCTGATGTCGTCGAGCGCCAGCAGGCGCGGGGCCAGGGTGGGCGCGAACGGAGAGATGATCGGGTCGCTTTCCTCTGCGTCCCCTGGCCGCTCATCGCGGCCAGCCGGGGGCGCGGCCGGTTCCTCGCTCTCCCCGGCCTGGGCCGCGAGCGCCAGACCGGCTGCGCCATAGCCAAAGGAGACGTGTGAGAACTGCACATGGCCGGCCACCTGCGGCAGCGTGACCGCGCCCGGCCGGTCGGCAATCTCCACCGGCAGATCGAGATATTCGAACACCCGCTCGAAGCTGACCATGGCGGTCTCGAATTCGACGCGCACGTTGGCCAACGCGGAGATGGGGCCGTAGAGCTGACCCAGGTAGTTGACGAAGGCGACGATGGTGCCCACGGTGAACGCGCCTTGCAGCGCCAGGCGGCCGCCCCACCAGAAAACCAGCGCGCTGCCGATCGAGCCAACGATGCCGAGGCCCAGGAAGAACCAGCGGCCCACCAGGGCGCGGCGGATGCCGATGGCGCGCACATTGGCGTTGATCTGACCAAAACGCTGCACCTCGTCCGCCTGACGGCCAAAGAGCTTGACCAGCAGCGCGCCGTTGACATTGAGCGTTTCGTTCATCAGGGTGTTCATGTTGGCGTTGTATTCCATCGCCTTGCGCGCAATGTCACGCAGGATGACGCCCACGCGCCGCGTGGGCAGGAGGAAGAGCGGGAAGATGGCAACGGCAAGGATCGTCAGGCGCCATTCCAGGGAGATCATGATGGCAAGCGTGGAGATCAGGCCGATGACGTTGGTCACGATGTTGACCAGGGTGCCGGTGACCGCGTTCTGCGCGCCGATCACGTCGTTGTTGAGCCGCGACATCAGCTCGCCGGTCTTGGTGTTGGTGAAGAAGCGCAGCGATTGGCGCTGCATGTGGGTGTAAAGCTCCTGGCGCAGGTCATAGATGATGCCTTCGCCCACGCTGGCGCTGAGGAAGCGCTGCCAGACGCTGATCAGGCCGCTGACGATGGGGATGGCGATCATGCCGAGCGCCAGCCAGTTCAGCCGCGTCAGGTCGCGGTTGGGGATGGCGTTGTCAATCAGGTCGCGGTAGAGCAGCGGCGGCGCCAGGCCCAGGACAGAGGTGAACGCGATGATGAGCAGCATCAACGCCGCGCGGGGCAGGTAGGGGCGGGCATAGCTCGCCACGCGGCGCAGCAGGCTGCGGGTGATCTTCGGTTTGCCCTTGGTCTCGTCGTAGCGCAAGAATGCCGACCAGTTGCCGTGTGCCATCGCCCTCCTGATAATCTCTCCAGTGAGCCTCGTCATGAAACAGGCGTGGTTCCGCTATCCCGCCAGACGGGTCCGCTGACTCCACTCGATGTTCGAAATCGGACTAGCCGCCAGGCCGACCAGCGCCGCCAGCAGCAGGAGGCTGCCGCAGCCCAGGCCGGCGAACCGGTTGGTGCGCGTCTTCTTCGCCACTGCAAAGCGCTGGCCGCACGTAGGGCAGCGCTCGCTGCCGTCGGGCACCGGCTGGCCGCAGTTGTAACATTCCATCGCTTGCTCCTCCCCGCTTTTCCTCACGCCTCGCCGGCATTGGTGAGCGGCAACACCAGCGAAAAGGTGCTGCCGACCCCTTCCGCGCTGGTGACCAACATCTGGCCGCCGAGCACTTGGACCAGTCCATGGGCAATGGCCAGCCCCAGGCCGGCGCCCTGCTGCTCGTACTGCGAGCGGTTGATCTGCTGCAGCACATTGAACAGGTGCGGCAGTTCGCCGGACGCCATGCCGACGCCGTGATCCACGACATCAATGCGCACCGTGTCGCCCTCGCGGAACGCACGCATCCACACCTGGGTAGCGCGACCGCGCGAAAACTTGATGGCATTGTCCAGCAGCCGTGTCAAGATGTCGGTCGCATAGACAGGGTTGGTGCGCACAATCAGACCGGGTTCCGCGGTCACGCTGACGGTGATATGCGCTTCGGCCGCCTGCGACGCACGCGTCCTGGCTGCGTTGTGTACCATGTCCGCCAGGCTGACTTCCCCCTGGTTGGCCAGCATGGCTTCCTCCATTTGATTGGTTTCCAGCCGCACCAGCAGCAAGAAATCCTCGACCAGCCGGTTGAGCCGCTCGCTCCCGCGGCGAATGCCGCGCAAGAACTCCTGAAAAGAATTGATGTCAATGCCAGGCCCGGACATCTCCAGCAGCTCGCTGTAGCCCTGGATGAAGGTGAGCGGTGTGCGGAATTCATGGCTCAACGTGCGCACGATGGAGGACTTGAGGTCGTTGATGGCCGCAACCGAGAAGGTCTCCAACTGTCGTGAGCGCTTCAGCTTGCCCTCGACCGCCACCAGCAGGTCTTCGGAGTCGAACGGCTTGGTCAAATAGTCATCCGCGCCTAGCTGCTTCCCCATACGGACGTCGGCCCGTTCCCCTTTGGCCGTCAAGAAGATGAAGGGGACGGCATTCCACGCCCGGTTTTGGCGAATCGAATCGTACAACTGATAGCCGTCCATCTGTGGCATCATGATGTCCGAGATGATCAGATCGGGCGTGTGGGTGCCCATGAGGGCAAGCGCCTGGTCGCCATCACCGGCCGTCATCACGTCATAGCCGGCCAATTCCAGAATGTCGCGTACGCCATCGCGCATGGCGTCATTGTCTTCGACAAGCAAGATACGCTGTTTGGATATTGCCATTTGATCCCTCACTCGCTCCACCCAATCCCAAAGACAGGCGGCAGTTCATCGCTGAGTACGAACCACGCCGGAGAATCAGCAGGGGTCTGCCAGGGCGCCCGCAACAAGGCGCCCGTGCCTTCGATGCCAAAAATCGTCAGCGGGGCCAATTTGATTTGGCGCAGGCCAAGCGGCGCCGCGATGGGCGCGGGGAACCAGGTGCGGCCGCCATCCTGACTGCCGATGAGGGCCGGGTGTCCGGAGGTGGTTCGAAGCAAGCCGGCGCACTGAGCCGAGGATGCCGCGGGGAATGCGCTGACTGCACAGGCGGCCCGTGTATTCCGGGCCAGTTCCCAGGTGGCGCCATCATCGGTGCTGCGCTGAAGTCCGTCATCTGCAGCCAGTAGGAGCAAGCGGGGCAAGGCCGTCAACTCATGCAGGCGTCCGGCGTTGGCAAGAGAGACCAGCCAGGTACGGCCACCATCGGACGAGCAATGCAACGCTCCTCCGACGCCGGCGTCAAGCACATAAACCTGTCCGGTCTGAGTGGGGTGGGTCACCACCTGGGGCGGCCTGGGCGCCGCGGCGGCCGCCAACGCCAGGTCGGGCAACGGTTCCCAGGTTTCGCCGCCATCACTGCTGCGATAGACTGCGGCCGGCAGGGTGGTGACAAAGATCACGCGCGGGTCGGTGGCGTCGAAGGCGATGCTGTGTACATACGGGCTTTCCAGCCCCCGACTCATGGGGCGCCAACTGCCGCCGCCGTTGACACTGCGAAACAGACCATGCCCATCCGCGCCGGCAAAAATCACGTCTTTCTGATGCGGACTGACGGCCACCGTCCAGAACGCACGCCCCTGCAACTGCGCATGGCGCACCTGCCAGTCGGCGTCGTCTCGCCGCATCACCCACACGCCATCCGCGGTGGCTGCACACAAGCGCATAAGAATCGTTCACCTCAACCCAAGTATAACCTCGTCTGCACGAGAACGCAAACAGCCCTACGCCATCAGCTTACCGCCGTCCACGTGAATGGCCTGGCCGATGATGTAGGCGGCGGCCTCGGAGGCCAGGAACAGGACCAACGGCGTCACGTCTGCCACCTCACCCAGGCGCCGGGCGGGGATTTCGCTCAGCCAGCGCGCCATCTGCTGTTCGTTGTGGCGCAGATGTTCGGTCATGGGCGTGACGATGACGCCCGGACAGACCGCGTTGACCCGCACGCCATAGGCGGCAAACTCACGCGCCGCCTCTTTGGTAAAACCGACCTGGCCGGCCTTGCTGGCGGCATAGCCCGAGCGCAGATAGAGCGGCTGCGCCTTGCCGGCCGTCGAGGCGATGTTGATGATCGCGCCGCGGCCCTGCGCCTGCATGATGCGCCCGACGGCCTGGGTACACAAGAATGTACCCTTGAGGTTGGTATCCAGCACCACATCCCAGTCGGCCTCGCTCATCTCCAGGATCGAAGCCACCGGCTCCACGCCGGCATTGTTGACCAGGATGTCCACATGACCCCAACGCGCCAGGGCTGCGGCCACCAGGGCGTCAACAGCGGTCCGGTCGCGCACATCGGCCGTCACGGCCAGCGCGTCCGCGCCTTGCGCGTGCAGCTCCGCGGCCACCGCCTGCGCCGTCTGCGCGTCGAGGTCGTTCACCAGGACGGCGGCGCCGGCCGCAGCAAACGCCAGCGCCAGGCCACGGCCAATGCCGCGCCCGGCGCCGGTGATGAGAGCCACCTGCCCAGTAAAATCAAAGGTGAGCATGATTCCCGCTTCTCAGGCAATGACGCCCAGCGCGCGGCCGGCGCGGGCAAAGGCCGCCAGGGCATCCTCGATGTCTTCCGCCGTATGCGCAGCCGTCACGTTAGCACGGATGCGGCTGGTGCCATCCGGCACGGCCGGCGGCAGGACGCTCAGGGCAAAGATGCCATCTTCCTGCAGGAGATGGGTCATGGCCATCGCGCGCTCGTCGGTGCCCACGATGACCGGGATGATGGGCGTCACCGTGCGGCCGGTGTTGAAACCGAGCGCCTTCAGCCCGCCCAGGAAATGCTCCACATTGCGCTGCAGAATCGCCTTACGCGCCGGCGCTTCTTCTTCCAGCACCTCGAACGCAGCCTTGGCCGCGGCCGCGACCGGCGGCGGCAGCGCGGCCGAAAAGACAAAGGCCCGCGCCACATGCTTGAGATAGGTGATGGTGCGCTTGTCGCCGGCGATGTAGCCGCCAATGGCGGGAATGGTCTTGCTGAGGGTGCCCATCTTGATGTCAATCGCGCCGGGCATGTCGAAGTGCTCCTCGATCCCGCGGCCGGTCTTGCCCAAAACGCCCAGGCTATGGGCCTCATCAACCATCAAGCGCGCACCGTAGCGCCGGCACACATCCACCAATACCGGCAGGTTGACGATGTCGCCGTCCATGCTGAAAACGGCATCTGCCACCACCAGCTTGCTCACGCCGGCCGGCGCCTTGCGCAGCTGCCGCGCCAGGTCATCCATGTCGTTGTGGCGAAAGCGCACGAACTCGGCGCGACTCAACAGGCAGCCATCCACGATACTGGCATGGTTCCATTTGTCAGACAGCACCCAATCGTTACGCCCCACCAACGTGGAGATCGTCGCCAGGTTGGTGGCATAGCCGCTGGAGTAGGTAATGGCGTCGTCTGTGCCTTTGAAACGGGCGATGGTCTGCTCCAGCTCCTCATGCAAGGTCAGGGTGCCGGCCAGGATGCGCACCCCATGCGTTCCGGTGCCGAAGCGATCAATCGCCGCCTTCGCGGCTTCATTGATCTTGGGATGATTGAGCAGTCCCAGGTAGCTGTAGGACGCAAACATCAGTTTCTTGCGGCCACGCACCAGTACATGCGCGCCGTCAAGTTCGGCTACGGGCTGCAAAAAGTAATAGACATTATCTTCCTGACCACGGCGCACGCGTTCGGCCATCTCATTGATGCGCCACTGCACCGTATCTTGCCAGGAAGTCGGCTCCGTCGGTTGGTCTGGGGCAGCAGCCAAAGGTTGTTGCAACATGGTAATCTCCTGCTTCGACTCTCTTCTCTTGCCACGCGGCAGCTTTGCCACCACCACAACACGGCGTTTTGCGCGCAATATCGCCAGCGAACAGGCTTCTGTGGACAGAAACATCGGGAAAAACACGCGCCCGTGACAAAGGTTACGGGAAGTTTAACACAAGGGTATTGCATTTACAAGGTAGGCATGTCCCTGTTATAATGAGGCAACAACTTCAACCACGGAGGCGGATCAGTTTCGATGCGACCAACCTTCGACGCGCTCATGCTGGCGCTGCTTGTCATTGCCCGTGTACGCATTGACACCCTGGCCGATGCCGCGGTGCTGCCCCTGCGCTTTCAGGATGTGGCGCGGCAGCCGTTCCTGGGCCGGCTGCTCTCACCGGCTGCCATGAATGCCTTCGGCGCGGTCTACGCCGATCCCCTGGCGCTCGTGCTCATCGCGATCAGTTTTGTCAGCCTGGCCCTCTACCTGGTGGTGGACGGCCTGCGCGACCGCCTGTCGGTCGGCCTGACCACGCGCCTGAAGTGGCTCCTGCTGATCGTCATCGTCCTGGCAACCGTCGTCGCGCCCACCCTCAAGCTGATCCTTCTGCGCCAGGGCAGCGGCCCGGCCAGCTACAGTCACGACGGCGGCGTCATCCAGACCGAGGCCACGATCCAGTTCTTCCTGGACGGCCGCAACCCCTACCAGGCCGACTACACCCAGACCCCGATGGCCGAATGGGGCTTCGACGAGTACCGTACCGCGCTCTACCATTACCCCTACCTGCCCTGGACATTCGTCTTTTCCACGCCCTGGTACCTGCTCAGCCAGGCCCTGCTCGGCTGGTACGATCAGCGCTTCGTCTACCTCCTGCTCTTCCTGCTGATGCTGGCGCTGACCCCCGGCCTGGCGCGGCGCGGCGAAGCGGGCGATTCGGCCCGCGCCGGTTCCCCCGCGCTGACGCTCACCGCGCTGCTGGCGCTCAACCCCATCATGGCGAACGACATCCTCTTTGGGCAAAACGACAGTTTTGTGCTCTTTTGGCTGCTGCTGGCGCTCTGGTTCTGGCGCCGGGCCAATTCTGCGCCCGCGCTGGGCTGGCTTTCGCCGCATACGCTCTCTGCGCTCTGCTTCGGCCTGGCCTGCGCCAGTAAACCGACGGCCTGGTTCCTGGCGCCCTTCTACGCCCTGCTGCTGCTGCGATCAGGCTTGGCTGGCCGCCGCCTGGCTTGGCGCGGCCAGTTGACCGGCTTGATCTGGCGCCTGCTGCCGTCCGTCCTGGTCTTTGCCGTCCTGGTGTTACCCTACGCTCTGTGGGATTTCGACGCGCTGCTGGACGATGTCTGGCGCTGGTCCAACGGCACGGCCAGCCAGGCCTACCAAATTTGGGGCTGGGGCGCCAGCAACTTCGTCCTGGCCCTGGGGCTGGGGCGCGACCGCTTCGCCTACTGGCCGTTCTGGATCCCGCAACTGCTGCTGGCGGGACCGGCCCTGGTCTGGCTGCTGCGCCGGCAGTGGCTGGACAACAGCCTGGCCGGCGCAGCCTGGCGCTACGGACTCTTCCTCTTCCTCTTCCTGCTCGTCTCGCGCTTCCTGAACGAGAACTACCTCGGCTTCATCCTGGCCTTCTGGGCGCTCGGCTATTTCGGTGCAGACCATGAATGAATTCACTACTGACGATCTGCCGCCATCCGGCTATGATTCGGAATAGAAAGAGGTATTTCGATGATGGAATCATTCGTCCCAACCAATCACGTTCACCGCCGCTTCAACCCGCTCACGGGCGAATGGGTGCTGGTGTCGCCGCACCGCACGCAGCGCCCGTGGCAAGGCCAGGTGGAAAAACTCCCGTCGGAAACCCGCCCCAGCCACGACCCCACCTGCTATCTCTGTCCGGGTAACGGTCGCGCCGGCGGCGCGCACAACCCCCTGTACGACAGCACTTTCGTCTTCACCAATGACTTCGCCGCCCTCGTGCCCGACACCCCCGACGGCGAGGTGGACGATCCGCTCTTCCGCGCCGCGCCCACGCCGGGCGCCTGCCGCGTGATCTGCTTCTCGCCACGTCATGACCTGACCTTGCCCGAAATGCCAGTCGCACAGATTCGGGCCGTGGTAGATGTGTGGGCCGCGCAATCCGCAGAACTGGGGCAGACCTATCGCTGGGTGCAGGTGTTCGAGAACAAGGGCGCGATCATGGGCTGCTCCAATCCCCATCCCCACGGCCAGGTCTGGGCGCTGAACGCGCTGCCCAACGAACCGGCCAAAGAAGAGGGCCAGCAGCGCCGCTATTTCAGCGAACACGGTCGGCCGCTGCTGGTGGATTATGTGGCGCGCGAATTGGACAAGACGGAACGCGTCGTGGTGACGAATGAGGACTGGGTGGCGCTGGTTCCCTACTGGGCAGTGTGGCCGTTCGAGATCCTGCTGCTGCCGCGGCGGCCGGTGCTGCGCCTGCCTGACCTGGGCGCCGCGCCGCGCGCCGCGCTGGCAGACATCCTCAAGCGCCTGCTCACGCGCTACGACAACCTCTTCGAGACCTCGTTCCCCTACTCGATGGGCTGGCACGGCGCGCCCTGGTCAGCCGGCGACTACAGTCACTGGCAGTTGCACGCGCACTTCTACCCGCCGCTGCTGCGCTCGGCCACCGTCAAGAAATTCATGGTCGGTTACGAGATGTTGGGCGAGGCGCAGCGCGACATCACCCCCGAACAGGCCGCGGCGCGGCTGCGCGAGGTATCGGAGATTCATTACAAAGTCGCCGCCGAATGAATTCGGGGCGAAGGCGTCCCGAACTTGTACGGGACTCCTGATTCGCCCGCCGCTCGCAGGTCACACCTCTGGCTTGACGACGCCGTCGCCGACAAATTATGCTTCAGTGCGCCAACGGCGCAAGCCGGAGGCTTGCGTTACGGCGGGCGTTGTTCGCCCAACCCTGCCCGACGGTTGGGTTACCAGGTGCAAAGGCCTGCCGGCATGGAGCTACGGCCGCACAGCCCCGCAGGGCTTTGCACCCTGGCGCCGGATGATGAGGCCATCCGGCGTCTCTGTTTACGACTCCACAATCAGTTTCCCGCGCAGCATACCCATCTGGCACTGGAAGCCGTACTCGCCCGGCTTGTCTGGCGTGAATTCAATGCTGACTTCCTCGCCTTCCGGCAGCCTGGCGCTGCGGCTGAAGTCGGGGAAGAGCACCGTTTCGGAGCAGGAGGAGCTTTCCTGGCGGGTGAAGCGCAGGCGCACCGGCCGCCCGGCCTTGACGACGATGACATCCGGCGTGTAGCCGCCTTTGACGGTGACGGAGACTTCCTGGGCGCCACCTGCACCAGCAGTGGCGCGGGTTTGGCCTTTCGGCGCGAACCAGAAGAACCAGGCGATGAAGCCGCTCAGGGCGATCCCTGTCAGCGTGACGGCGATTTGACTTGCAGTCATGGGTCGTGTACTCCTTTGTTCTAGCGGGCGCTGAACCGCGGCTTGAACGCGCGCAGCCGGTTGGCGTTGCTCACCACGGTCACGCTGGAGAAGGCCATCGCGGCCCCGGCGATCAGCGGGCTGAGCAAGATGCCAAAGAACGGGTAGAGCAGCCCCATCGCCACCGGCAGGCCCAACACGTTGTAGATGAACGCGCCGACCAGGTTCTGCTCGATGTTGCGCATGGTCGCCCGGCTGACTTCGATGGCCGTCACCACCCCACGCAGGCTGCCTTTGATCAGGGTGATATCGGACGCCTCGATAGCGACGTCCGTGCCCGTGCCGATCGCCAACCCCACATCGGCCTGCGCCAACGCCGGCGCGTCATTGATGCCGTCGCCCACCATGGCGACCTTCTTGCCCTCCGCTTGCAACGCTCTGATTTGCGCCGCCTTGTCCTCCGGCAGCACCTCGGCCAGCACGCGATCCACGCCCACTTGCCGGGCGATGGCCTCGGCCGTGCGGCGATTGTCGCCGGTGATCATCACGACCTCGATGCCCATGCCGTGCAGCGCGGCGATGGCCTCGGCGGAGTCTGCCTTCACCGTATCGGCCACGGCGACGAGGCCCGCGGCCTGGCCATCCACGGCGATGTACATCGGCGTCTTGCCCTGGTCTGCCAACTCAGCGGCCTGGCTCTCCAGGCTGCCCAGGCCGATGCCCTCGCGCTGCATCAGCTTGAGATTGCCGATCGCCAGCTTGCGGCCTTCGATCGTCGCCAGCACGCCATGGCCGGGGATGGCCTCGAAGGCCGTCGGCTCCGCCAAGACCAGGTTGCGCGCCCTGGCGCCTTCGACGATGGCCTCGGCCAGCGGGTGCTCCGACGACCGTTCCACCGCCGCTACCAGGCGCAGCAGATCGTCGGCCAGCCAGGCGCCGGCCACGGTGACATCCGTTAGCTCCGGCTTGCCCTTGGTGATCGTGCCGGTCTTGTCCAACACCACGATCTTGAGCGCCTGGGCGGTCTGCAAGGCTTCACCCGAACGGATCAGGATGCCGTTCTCCGCGCCCTTGCCGATGCCGACCATCAGGCTCATCGGCGTGGCCAGGCCCAACGCGCAGGGGCAGGCGATGATCAACACTGTGACGCTCGTGACCAGCGCATACACCAACTGCGGCTGCGGGCCGAAATCGAACCAGGCGACGAAGGTCAGGACGGCGAGGATCATCACGACGGGCACGAAGTAGCCGGAGATCGTGTCGGCCAGGCGGGCGATGGGCGCCTTGCTATTCTGCGCGTCCTGCACCATCTTGACGATCTGCGCCAGGGCGGTGTCCTTGCCGACCTTGGTCGTGCGGAACTTGAACGCGCCGGTCTTGTTGAGCGTCGCGCCGATCACTTCGTCACCCGCCTGCTTGCTGACCGGCAGCGATTCGCCGGTGAGCATGGACTCGTCCACCGCCGAGCTGCCCTCCAGGATCACGCCATCCACCGGCACCTTTTCGCCGGGGCGCACTTGCACCACGTCGCCGACCAGTACCTCTTCGACCGGGATGTCAAGTTCCTGACCGTCGCGGATCACGCGGGCGGTCTTCGCCTGCAACCCCATCAGCTTCTTGATGGCCTCGCTGGTGCGGCCCTTGGCGCGCAATTCAAGCGCCTGGCCCAACACGACCAGGGCGATCACCACGGCCGCCACGTCGTAGAACGGCTCCGAGGTGCCTTCGGGGAACAGGCGCGGGAACAGGACGGCGACGGTGGAGTAGAGCCAGGCCGCGCCGGTGCCAAGCGCGATCAGGGTGTTCATGTTGGCCGCGCGGTGCTTGAGCGCCGCCCACGCGCCGGTGAAGAAGTGGCCGCCCGACCAGAAGAGCACTGGCAGGGTCAGCAACGCCGCGGCAAGCCAGGCCAGGCGCAAGGTCGCCATGTTCCAGTCGCGCACGAACGGGATGTACTGGGGGTAGGCCGTCAGCAGCACCGGCACCGAGATGAAGGCGGCAAAGAGGAACTTGTGGAACAGGCTGCGGTACTCGCGATCGTGATCCGCCTCTTGCTTGTCAACCGGTTCCACGCTGGCGGCCGGCCGGAACTGGTAGCCCCAGTCCTGAATCACGCTGTGGAGTTGTGCCAGGGTGGTCTGTTGGGGCAGGTACGCGACCGTGGCTTCCTGGGTGCCGACGTTGACGGATGCGCTCAGCACGCCCGGCGTCGCCCGCAGGTCCTCCTCGATGAAGCCGACGCAGGACGCGCAGCGCAAGCCCTCGATACCGATGCGCGTCTGCGCGCCGCCGGCCCGGAAACCGGCCGGCCGGAGCGCCGCGGCCAGGGCCGCGGTGGTGGCGCGTTGTGGGTCGTACTCGACCGTGACCACGCTCGCGCCGATGTTGGCGTGCGCGCTGCGGACCCCCGACACGCCGGCCACGGCCGCCGCGACGGCCTGCCCATCTTGCTCCCGCTTCAGACCGAGCACTGGCAGTTCGACGCGGACCAGCGGCAAAGCCGGGTTGAAGCCGGTCGTGGCCGAACCAACCGGCAGCGGCGTCTCCGTCGCAGCAAGCGTTGCCTGCGCGTACCGGTGCGGGTCGGCGTCGAACTTCTCGACGCACTTGGGCGAGCAAAAGTAAAACGTCTGCCCCATGTGCTCGCGGCTTGCTACCGCGTCCTGGGGTTCGATATCCATGCCGCAAACGGGATCTTTGACCATGATGCCAGTTCCTTTCCCGGCGCCTTTGCGCCAAGTATCATGATAGCAGATCAACCCGTTCCGCACACGCGCCGATTGCTGGGAATTGCCATACGCCGAACGACCTATGGTCACCTGGACCGCCAGAATCTCGGTTGTGCAGCCTGGATCCCACGTGGACCCATTATCAAAAAAACAGGAGATCCATCGCACTCCGCCCTCAATCCGGCGCAGCAGGCGAACTAAGGGCGGGCTGCTCGACCTCGCTGGCAATCGAGCCGGCGAGCAGCCCGCCCTGCACGGCGAGACAGCTCAGGCCGCCCGTGGTTAACCCGGTGATGAAGGCAAGGATGATCGGGCATAGCTTAGCGTTTTCCACCATCCCAGACGACGAACGGCATATTGACGACGATCCCTGGCTGCTCGATCGTGACTTCCCCGGCGTCCTTCGCCGCCATGACCTCCGCTACCGCCTTGAGCTCGCGCGCCTTGGCCGGATCCGCCCAGGTCACCGCGTTGATGTTACGGAGCGGGCTGTAACCGTCGGTCCCCGGCGGATTGGGGAATACGTCCGACTGGAAGCCGAACGGCCCCTTGCCGGCCACCCCATTGGTGAACACGTAGACCTGCGCCAGCGCGTCGGCGGGCATCTTCGCCAGCGACGGGACGAAGATCACGGGCGACTTCATCATGCTGGTCAGCTTCTCGGCGACGCCGGAATCGGATGCCTCGGTGTGGACGAAGAAGATCTCCTTGCCCTCGGCCCAGGCCTTGCCGGCCGGCAGTGCGGCGGTGGGTATCCGCTCGGTTTGGGGCGTGCATCCCGCCACGACCAGGACGGCGAATACGGCTACGAACAAGAGGACGGCAAATCGTTTAGTTTTCATCTTTTTCTCCTTGAAGGTGGTTAGGGACGTACCCTTGGGTCGCCCCCATTCGGGCAGGTGCGAGGCCATGCCTTTACGATCAAATCTTCTGCCCGCGCAGGCGCAGGCTGTTGCTGACCACAAAGACGCTGCTGAACGCCATGGCGCCGGCTGCCAGCATCGGGTTCAGGAAGCCCAGCGCGGCGGCCGGGATAAGGATGATGTTGTAGATGAAGGCCCAGAACAGGTTTTGCTTGATGGTCCGCAGGGTCTTGCGCGAAAGTGAGATGGCGCGCGCCACCCCGCGCAGATCGCCGCTGATGAGGGTGACCGGTGCAGCTGCCATCGCCACGTCGGTGCCGGTGCCGATCGCGAGGCCCACGTCCGCCTGCGCCAGGGCCGGCGCGTCGTTGACGCCGTCGCCGACCATCGCAACCACTGCGCCGGTCGCCTGTAGCTTCTTGACCTCGGCCGCCTTACCTTCTGGCAAAACCTCGGCGAGTACCGTATCCACGCCCACCTGGCGGGCGATCGCTTCGGCGGTGCGCCGGTTGTCGCCGGTGATCATCGCGACCTGCAAACCCATGCGGTGTAGGTCGGCGATCGCAGCCTGTGAGCTGTCCTTGACCGTGTCGGCCACGGCGATCACGCCGCGCACGCTGCCGTCGGCCGCGACCAACATGGCGGTCTTGGCCTCGGTCTGCAGGCGATCGACGACGCCTGTCAGGCCGTTCAGTGCATAGCCCCGCGCGGCCATCATACGCAGATTGCCGACGGTGATGCGGTGGCCATCCACCTCGGCCTCCACGCCGTGGCCTGCCTCGGCCCGGAAGCCCTGTGGTTCGGCGAGGATGAGGCCGAGGCGACCCGCTTCGGCCCAGATCGCTTCGCCGAGGGGATGCTCGCTGCCCTTTTCCACCGAAGCGGCGTAACGCAGCAACTTGTCAGCCGCGAACTCGCCATCGGTGACGATGTCGGTCACGGCCGGTTGGCCCTTGGTGATGGTTCCTGTCTTGTCCAGCACGACGACCTTCACCTTGCCGGCGCGCTCCAGGGCTTCGGAATTGCGGAACAGGATGCCCATCTCCGCGCCCTTGCCCGTGCCCACCATGACGGCGGTCGGCGTGGCCAGCCCCATCGCGCACGGGCAGGCCACGACCAGCACGGCGACCGAGTAGATCAGCGCGCGCGTGAAGACGGTCATGTCGGAGTTGATCGGCAGCGCCGGGCCGAAGAAGTACCACCCGAGAAAAGTCAGCGCCGCGATCCCGAGCACGATCGGCACAAAAATGGCCGAAACCTGGTCGACCAGCTTCTGGATCGGCGCTTTGCTGCCCTGCGCTTCCTCCACCAGGCGGGTGATCTGCGCCAGCGCAGTCTCCTTGCCGACTTTGGTCGCTTCAAACTTGAGCAGGCCGAGCTTGTTGAGGGTCGCGCCGATCACCGGATCGCCGGGCTTCTTCTCCACCGGCAGCGATTCGCCGGTGAGCATCGACTCGTCCACGGCCGAGCGCCCCTCGACGACCACCCCGTCCACCGGGATCTTCTCGCCCGGCCGGACGAGCACCACGTCGCCGACCATGACGTCGTCCACGGGGACTTCCAACTCCACCCCGGCGCGTACGACGTGCGCAGTCTTGGCGCGCAACCCCATCAGCTTCTTGATCGCCTCGCTCGTGCGCCCCTTGGCGCGCGCTTCGAGGAACTTGCCCAGCTTGATCAGCGTGATGATGACGGCGGCGGTTTCGAAGTAGACGTGCCCGCTCAACCAGCCGAAAACAACCGGCAGGCTGTAGAAGAACGCCGCCGAGGAACCCAGCACGATCAACACATCCATGTTGGCGGAGCGGTTGCGCACGGCCTTGCCCGCGCCGACGTAGTACTGCCAGCCAACATAAAACTGCACCGGGATCGCCAGCGCCAGCAGCAGCCAGTTGAACCACGGCTGGGGTGTGGGCATCCCGTGTACGGCTGAGGTCGAGGCGTAGAAGAAGGGTGGTAGCAGGCCCCAGTCCATGCCCATCGAGAGGAGGAAGAGCGGCACGGTGAAGATCACACCGATGATCAGCAGGCGCCGCTGGTTGTCGATTTCTTCCTGGCGGGCGGCCGCCTCCGCATCCTCGGCATCGCCGCCCAGTTCCAGCGCCTCGAAGCCCGCCGCGGCCACCGAGCGGCGGATTTCCGCTTGGCTGATGACCGTGGGCACGTACCGGACGCGTGCTTTCTCGGTCGCGTAGGTGACCTGGACTTCGAGCACACCTTCGAGCTTGCGCAAGGCGCTTTCCAGCCGCCGCGCATCGTTGTCATCGTCCAGGCGCTTGATGATCAGGTCTGCCTCGCCGGTCGCGACGCCGTAGCCC
Source organism: Candidatus Amarolinea dominans (assembly GCA_016719785.1). Taxonomy (NCBI): domain Bacteria; kingdom Bacillati; phylum Chloroflexota; class Caldilineae; order Caldilineales; family Candidatus Amarolineaceae; genus Candidatus Amarolinea; species Candidatus Amarolinea dominans. The sequence continues at coordinate 127,087 of JADJYJ010000014.1, read as the reverse complement.
GCGCGTTCGACGCGCGCGATCAAATCGGTCAGCCCCAGCTTGGCCGGATCGAACTCCACGGCGGCGCGCTCGGATGACAGATTCACGGAAGCAGTCTGGACGCCATCCAGTTTTTTCAGATTGCGTTCCACCGTGCCAACGCAGTTGGCGCAGGTCATGCCGGTAATGGGCAATGTAAGCTGTCTAGACAAATCTACCTTCTCCTATTCTGGGACCCAGCCGTGTTGATCGCGGTTCAGAACCGATACGCAATATATAACATCCGCTGACCGGGCGCAACGGCCGTCCGGCGCGGAACGACCGCGCTATTTGGCGCGTCAAGCGGGACGCGTCTGCCTGAATAACGCTGCGGGCAAGCCGCGCGGGGCGTTACCGGTCTGGGGGCGCCGGTTCCATCCCCGGGTTCCAGCCATCTGGCGTAAGGGAATGATCGCAGTTTGAAGTAGAGACTCGTGGGGACCGAAGGGGATATGGCGGAGCGCGGCCCGAGCACACCGCAGGTGAGTGTAGGTGCGGCCGCCATCGTCGTTGCGGCTGTCTTCCTGTGGGTCGGCATCGGTCAGCGTAAGCCTGGGCTGCCAGGCGCGCAGAAAGTCGCAAACCACGCCGAACCCAGGCGCGGCCCTGAGCCGCACTCGTCAAGACATAAACTGAGTCCAGAATGAGCCTCGCACCTCCGTCTGGAAACTCTAGTCGGATGTGTTTCCCGCTGGAGGCAATCATGCTCATCGCTCAATAGCCGCTCATCTGGATCACTTGAGGCTTGCAATCACGCTGCAGTCTGGTTCTGGCTTCCACGGCAACCTCGTGCGCCATCGGGTCTTCTTTGAGGACGCCAAGGATTTCCACCGGGTCCGCGGCGGTGACAACAGAACCTTCGCCTTCTTCGTACACGGTGACATTGCAAGGCAGCAGCAAGCCCACGTCCAGGTTGGCCGAGAGCGCACGATGAGCGAGCGGGGGATTGCACGCGCCCAGGATCACATAACGGCGGAAGTCCGCGTTGATTTTCTGTTTCAGTGTGGCCTTCACGTCAATCTGCGTCAACACGCCGAAGCCTTCTGCCTTGAGCGCATCCGTGGTTTTCTGGACGGCTTGCTCGTAGGGCAGATTTATTCTAGCGCGTATACCAATATCAGTCGCCATAGGGTTTTCCTCCTTATCAGGGTAGTGTTTTGAGGTAGACGATCACGTCGGCCAGATCGTCGTCGCTGATTGTCTAGCGCGGCATGTCCGACTTCAACTGCGTGCCGTCGGGATCTTGACCCTTCACTACCGCCAGGCGGAACTTTTCGGGGTCGAATTCGCCCTGCAAGGCCGACCAGCGAATGTCCTTGGCGTCCATCACTTGATTCATGCCCATGCGGTGTACGCCGCCCCGCCCATCCGTGCCGTGGCACGAGGCACACGCCAGTTGCCCGCTCCCCATCATCCAGCCGCTCGACGCCGGGCCGCCCGTGTAGGTGATGGCCGTACCGCGTTCACTCGTGGCGGTGAAATAGATGCGTTCACCGTTCGTAGGAACAGCATAACCGAAGGGATCGGCCCTGTCATCAGCGCAAACGATAGACCCGGTATAGCAAAAAGGCCGCTTTTCTGGGCGGACCTTTTAACTTTTGTCGTACGATGTTTGGTGTAATCGTGGCCGGAATCGGTCTGTCGGGATCTCATTCTGGGGTTGTGACGCCCGGCTGGATTTACCCCCCAAGGTCCACGGCGCGACGGAGCGACTTACTTACGGCCGCGATCAGTCTACCCCCACGTGCCAGGCACTTCGCAAGTGCCTGGCACGTCCGCTGATAGCGCGCGATCCACGATGGGCAGCAGCCAGAAGATCAGGCCGAACGCGGCCAACAGGCCGGTGCCCAGCCGCGCCAGGGAATTGAAGGAACCCCAGGCGTCCCCCGCGTAAAACGTCGGCGGCAGCAGGTTGCCGGTCAGGACCGCCAGCCAGGCGTTGCTCTGGCGAAAGCCGGCGGTCACGCCCCACAGGTCGCTGATCACGTGCGTGATTCCGGCGGATCAACTGTGTGCTGACTCACAGGCCCTCTCGGGCTACCCGCCATGCCCCATATTCTGTTCCATTGCCGGGAGCTTCAGTTCGATCTGACCCGACAGGGCCGGGGCTGGCGCAAGCGGCAGAAAACTGATGCCGTTCGGCGCTGCGCCGGTCGGCGTTCGGGCGACGATCTTGCGGGCTGCGATGTCCAGCACCGCAATGTCGTTCCCATACAGGTTGGTGATGTACGCATAGCGACTCGACGGCTCGATCACGACGCCATGCGCGCCCTGGCCGGTCGGCACGGTGTCCAGGACGGTGAAGGTGGCCGTGTCAACAATGGACACCGTGGTGCTCGGCTTATCCTTCGTGCCCTGGTTCGCCGCCAGCAGATACTTGCCGTCCGGCGTCACGTAGACCTGGATCGGGCCGGCACCGACCTGGACTTTACCGGCGAGCTTGCGCGTGCTCACGTCCACCTTGCCCACGGCGTTCTCGCCGTTGAGCGAGACGTAAACGAACCTGCCGTCCGGGCTGAAGCCGACCTGCACCGGCTTCTGGCCGACCTCGATATCGGCGACCTTGCGGTTGGTCGCGGTATCAATCACGCTCAGGGTGTTGTCGTTGACGATACCTTCAGATTACCGCAAACTGCCGTCCGGGGTAAGCGCCAGTATGCGCATCAGTCGTCGGGCCAGCAGCACCAGCGCCAACAGCCCAACCAAAGTCACAAGCCATACCGGCGCAGCTAAGTAGAGCACCGCGGCGAGCGCCGCGAGCGGCACCAGGCAACAAACGGCGAGCAGAGGGACGAGCATCTTGTAAACAGTCTGGTTGCGCATGGCAGTCCTCACCTCGAAATCGGACTTTCTCAGGCTGGCGAGGTCTATGATAGGAAAAAGGCGCTGCGATGTACAGCGCCAGGCGGCGCGTCTTGCGCTCAGCCATTCGGCGCGATTGTGGGAAGCGGAACGAGGGCGCCGTTGCGCTGTGGGAGGAGGTGCAGGTGAGAAATGGCAGATGGGCGGCCCGTGGGCCCTTCTCAGCCGAGCAGCGGGAGCTGCGCGGTAATGGTGACGCCCTGACCGGGGCTGGACGTGATCGTGAGCTGCCCACCGTAGAGCAGGACACGCTCGCGCATGCCCATCAATCCGAAATGGCCCCGGTGGACGAGATCGGCCGGCTGATCGGGTGGGGTGAAGCCGCGGCCGTCGTCGCGGATCACCAATATGAGGTGTTCGGGGGTGAAGGACACATCCAACCAGACGTTGCGGGCCTGCGCGTGGGCGGCCACGTTGGCGAGCGCCTGCTGCACGATGCGATAGGCCGCCATCTCGACGTCGGGCGCCAGCCGCACCACCTCGCCGTGGACCGTCAGATGCAGGCACAGCCTGTGCCGTTCCTGCATCTGGGGCGGCAGCATCTCCAGCGCCGGCACGAACCCGAGATCCTCAAGGTAGATTGGGCGCAGATCGCCGATCAGCTGGCGCAGGCTGGCGATCTCCTCGTCAATCAAGCTGTTTAGCTCCTGAAGGCGCGCACCAGCGCGTGCCGGGTCATGGCCGAGAGCTTTCAGGGCCATCTGGCCGCGTTGCTTGAGGGCGATCAGCCCCTGGATGGTAACGTCGTGCAGCTCGTGGGCCAGGCGGGTGCGCTCCGTCTCTTGGCCTTGAGTGATGGCGCTCAGATAGTTCCGCATGCCGCTCTGGTAGGACCGGATGCGCTCGGCCATCTGGGCCAGGGTGATGCGCAGGTCGTCAATTTCCTGCACGCCGCCCACCGGCTGCTCGATGGCATCGAAATCGCCCCAGGCGACCCGCGCGGCCCGGCGATCCAGCTCCTGCAACGGCCGCACAACGCTGAGCACGCCGAAAGAGACAGCCAACAGCGCAACTACCGCCACGAAGAGCAGGAGCAACGGCAGCACCTCGACCGTGCTAATGCCCATCGCGGTGATCGTGTGAACATCTTCGACGGTCGCCAGGGTCCAGCCCGGGGGTTCCACGTGCGCATACGACACGAGCAGTTCCCGCCCCTGGCGATCGCGCAGATAGGTCGAACCGGTGCTGGCCGGTGGCAAGCTGCCCAGCACCGCCGAATCCACAGCCAGACCGGCAGGGTCATGGTGGTGAACGCGCCGCCCGGTCTGGTCCAGGACGAACATGGCGCCCTGCATCTGGCCCTCTAGCAGCAGATTGCTTTCGGCCAGGCTCAGGGCCTCCACCGGCAACGCGCCGACCAGGACTTTCCCGCCGGACGCCGGCACGGCGATCAACAAGCGCGCGGTATCGTCACCGGGCAGATCGGTCTCGTATTGCGTCTGGCCGACAGCCGCGGCGCGTGCGGCCAGGAGGCGCGCCGTGTTGCTCGCCGCCCAAGCAGTTGCGGGCGGCGAGGCTGCCACGAGTGCGCCCTGGTCGTCCAGCCAGGCCAGGCCACCGGTGAAACTACCAATAGCATCAAATGGTTGATCTGATAGGGTTGCGGGGAGCTCGGCAGCGGGTAATGTCGCCGCCAGGCGGGCCAGCACGGCGACCTGTTGCGCGATCTCGCGGCCTAAGCGGTTCGCTTCGGCAGCCGCCACGCCCCGGTCGCGATCTTCTACCAGGCGCGTCATCGCCTGGCGATGGCGCGTGACGCCGGCGAGTGACAGTGCGATCAACACCACTGCCAGCGGCAGGATGGTCCAGAGCAACAGTTGGGCGCGCAGGCCGCGCAGGAGCCGATGGCGCCCACGTGGCGGTCCGGTTGACTCAGGCGTCATCCAACACCAGCCAGCCCAGCTTCAGCGCCTTCGTCACCGCCTCGGTGCGGCTGGCAACCGCCAGCTTGCCGTAGATGCTGGCTAGATGCCCCTGCACGGTGCGATCGCTGACGCCCAATTCGGCTGCAATCGCTTTATTGGTCAGGCCGTGAGCGGCCAGGCGCAACACCTCCAGCTCGCGCTCGGACAGTGGCTCGACCTGCTCGGCGGCCGCCGCCGGTTTGCCGGAGGTTATCTGCGCAACCACCTTAGCGGCGATATCTGGAGCCAACACCTTGCCGCCGCTCGCCACCGTCTTCACCGCCCGCACCAGATCGTCAGGGTCGCTGTTCTTCAGCACATAGCCGTCGGCGCCGGCGCGCAGCAGGGCGAAAACGTACGGATCCTCATCGTAGGCGGTGAGGATCAGCACCCGAATCTCCGGGTAGGCGGCCTTGATCTGGCGCGTGGCCTCGATCCCGTTCACGCCGGGCATCTGCACGTCGAGCACGACCACGGCCGGCCGGTATTCGCCAGCCAGGCGCACGGCCTCCGCGCCGCCGGACGCCTCCGCCACCACCGTGACCTCGCCGTCCTCTTCCAGGAACTCACGGATGCCTTTGCGCACGATGGCGTGGTCATCGGCGAGCAAGACACGCAAGGGTACAGAACCCGTCATGGCACACTGTCCTCTGTCACGCGACAGGATTAACGTTGAACCAGGGAGCGTCCGCTGGCTTCCCAGGCGACCATGCCGCCGACCAACCGTCGCGCAGCGATATCGCTCATCCGGCCGCTGCGGCAGTATAGCACAATCTTGGCGTCAGCTTCAAACGCTCAGCTTCTGCCGCAACGCATCGAACTCCTGCGCTGTGATCTCGCCGGCCGCCAGCCGGCGCCGCAGGGTCTCCAGCGCCGTGTCGGGCTGCGCGCTGCGGCTCGCTCCGCTCTGGCCCGAACGCGTCAGCGTCACAACCAGCCAAACCACCAAACCGATGATCAGCCCCCAGAACAGGAGCATGCCTAAGCCACCCCAGAGGCCCATGCCCCAACCCCATCCACCCATCATAAATCTACCCTCACTTTCTGGATCAAAGCGGCAGCGCTCAGCATCTCGCTACGCGCCCTTTCGCAACCTGGTCTCTATCGTCGCGCATCCCGGGGGGGCATGCCAGGGCTTTTCGGCGCGGAGCGCGTTAGGCCATTCGGCGCGGTGATGAGAGGACCTTGAAGGTCTTCGAGACCTCCGAGGTCCGATTAGCTTACTCGGTGACTTTGACCAGCGCCACCAGCCCACCTGGCTCCGCACCGTCGTTGGTGACGGGGTGCAGCACGTGACAATGGAGCATCCAGGTTCCTACGTTGTCGGTCACGAACTCGATGTCTGCCAACTCGCACGGGTTGACGGGAATCGTGTTGCTGTTGCTCAGGCGGCAACGGCATACCGTCGTAGGCCGCGATCTTGAAGTTGATGCCGTGCAGGTGCATGGGGTGCGTGACCTAACCGACGTTCGCCAGCCGCACGCGCACGCGCTGGCCCTTCTTCACCTCGATCGGCGCGGTGTTTCCTGACTCCGCAGCTTGTCCGGCGCAGCATTTGACACACATGCCCAATCGCGGTATCATTTCCATACTTGAGCAAGTATGCAACTGTTGACTTATTGAGAGCGGTCTCACCGGAGATGGAGAGAATGCCTGGAATAGAGACCCTTGATATTCCTGTAGCCGGCATGGATTGCGCCGAATGCACACAGCACGTCCAGCATGCAATCGCGGCGGTTACTGCGCCAGCGCCAAGTTCGCTCGCCACTCATTGGATGATATGTAGCCGTCGTGTGATGCCGCGTCGGCTGCCTGGTAAAGGAGAGTTCGGATGCCTGAGATCGCCCTGAAGACCGTTCCGCCGCCAGTCGTTGAGACCCAGGATGACGTCTGCGAAATCTTGTACGTTGACGAGGCCCGCGTGCGGGCGGTTGCCAGCCGGATGCCAACCGCTACTGCCATCACGCACGTTACGGATATCTTCAAGATCCTCGCAGACCCGACCCGCGCCAGGATCGTGTTCGCACTCTCCCAGGCCGAGCTGTGCGTCTGTGACCTGGCGGCGTTGGTAGGCATCAGCGTGTCGGCCGTCTCCCATCAACTGCGGCTATTGCGTAGTCTGGGGCTGGTCAAGTTCCGCAAGGAAGGCCGGCTGGCCTACTATACCCTGAGCGACGCACATGTCGAACAGTTATTGGGCGATGCCCTGGCGCACGCCCAGCATCTACGCAGAGAGGCCTAGCGAATGTCCGCATCCACCCTTCAATTAGAAATCCCCGTCGTGCTGCCTCACATCGAGGACGAACGCGACCAATGCGTGGGCCGGCTCACCGAGCTGATCGCCGCCCGCAAGGGCATCCAACAGGCTCATATCGAGCGCCAAAACGGCCAGGCGTTGGTCTGCCTGCACTACGATCCCAATCTGCTGTCTCTGGAAGCCGTGCAGCGCCTGGCGCAGCGGGCCGGCGCACAGATCACCGACCGTTTCCATCACATCCACCTACCCATCGCGGGGATGGACTGCTCGGACTGCGTGACGGTGATCGAGCACGGCGTGGGCCGGCTCGACGGCGTGCTGACGGTGAGCGTGAATTACGCAGCCCAGAGCATGCGCGTAGAGTTCGACGGCCAGAAGGTCAACCAGGCGGCCATCGAGCACCGCGTGCGTTCGCTAGGCTACACCATCCCGGTCGCTGGCTTGCGGAGCTGGTTCCAGGAGAACCGGGAACTGCTCTTTAGCCTGGCCGCGGGGCTGCTCGTGCTGCTCGGTTGGGCCGGGGGCGGCTTCTTGGGGCTGCCTGGGCCGGCGAGCCTGGCCTTGTACCTCGGCGCCTATCTCCTCGGCGGGTGGGACGTCGGCCGCCACGCCTTCCACGCGTTGCGCGAGCGGCGCTTCGACACCGATCTGCTGATGGTGATCGCGGCCTTGGGCGCGGCCGCGTTGGGCGACTTCGCGGAGGGCGGCCTGCTGCTGTTCCTGTTCAGTCTGGGACATGTGCTGGAGGAACGCGCCCTCGATCGCGCCCGCGCAGCAGTACGAGCACTGGCAGACCTGGCCCCAAAGACCGCCCTCGTCCGCCGCGATGGAAAAGAGCAGGAACTTCCCGTTGAATCTTTGCGACTCGATGATGTCGTCATCGTCCGCCCTGGCGTGCGCATTCCCATGGATGGCATCATCCTGGATGGAAATTCTGGCGTGGACCAGTCCTCGGTGACGGGCGAATCTCTGCCCATTGATAAAGCGCCTGGCGACAATGTTTTTGCAAGCACGGTCAATGGCGAAGGCGCGCTGGAAGTGAAAGTGACGCGCCTTGCCAAAGATTCAACGCTTGCCCGCGTGATGAAAATGGTCGAGGAAGCCCAGGCGCAAAAATCACCCACGCAACAAATCGTCGAAAAATTCGAGCGGGTCTTTGTTCCCGCCGTGCTGGTCCTCACCGCGCTGATCATCATCGTTCCCCCGTTGTTCAGTTTTCCGTTCCACGACTCTTTTCTCCGCGCAATGACTCTCCTCGTCGCTACCTCGCCCTGCGCCCTCGCGCTTGGCACGCCTGCCACGATCCTCGCGGGCGTCGCGCAAGCCGCGCGCAACGGTGTGCTGGTCAAGGGCGGCGTGCATCTCGAAAACCTGGGTCGTCTCAAAGTCATCGCCTTCGACAAAACGGGTACGGTGACTCATGGTCAGCCTGAGGTAACGGATATCGTCGTGGTCCCAGCCTCGGGGTGGAAGGAGGCGGATTTATTGTCCCTCGCCGCGGGAGCGGAATCACGATCCGCGCATCCCCTCGCCCAGGCAGTCGTCCGCTCGGCTCAGACTCGGGGTCTGCCTGTTTCCGTTATGGATGAAGTCGAGTCGCTGACGGGACGCGGCTTGCGCGCCGTCTCGAATGGCAAGACGGTTTGGATCGGCAATCAAAAATTGATGGGTGAAGCGGGTGTGCCGCTCTCCCCCGACGCGCTCGATCACTCGCAGTCATTTCAGCAGGCGGGCAAGACTTTGATGTGGGTCGCAGTGAATAATATGTTGGTTGGTTTGATTGCTCTCGCCGATACCTTGCGCCGCGAAGCCGCGCCGACCATGCAAGCGCTGAAACAATTGGGCGTGGCGCATACCATCATGTTGACGGGCGACAACGCGCGTTCCGCCTCCGCCATTGCCGCTGAAGTTGGGCTGACGGAATTTCGCGCTGACCTGATGCCCGAAGATAAACTGACAATCATTCGCGATCTTGTAAAGGAATATGGACAGGTTGCCATGATCGGCGACGGAGTGAACGACGCCCCCGCGCTAGCAAATGCGACGGTGGGGATTGCCATGGGCGGCGCAGGGACGGATGTTGCATTGGAAACAGCCGACGTTGCCTTGATGGGCGATGATCTGTCCAAACTGCCTTTTGCTGTTGGGTTTGGACGCGCCACCCGCGCGATCATTATGCAAAATCTGTTCATCTCTCTCGGCGTGATTGCCCTGCTCATCATCACATCGTTGACGGGCATCGTCAGCATCGGCATTGCCATCATCTTCCACGAAGGCAGTACGCTGGTCGTTGTGGCAAATGCTTTGAGGTTGCTGGGATATCAGGAGAGAAAGTAATATGGAAACCGTCACAGATTGGGTGGTGAGTGCAGGTTCAGCGGTGCTCATGATCGTTGTGATAGGTAGTTGGCTTGTCAGTGTTCGCTCGCAGAAATCGGCGCGGACTATATCGAGCCGCTGGTTTGCTTTGCCAGCCTGGGGACAGGTCATGCTCGGATTTACGACGATTGCCATGTTTATCTGGCTCGGTTCCGTGTTGTGGATTCCCCTGCCTTTACGCCTGTCAGAACCTGGAACAACGATTCTGCGCTCCATCGGGCTGGGGATCTTTCTCGTCGGGTTGTTCCTCCCGTTATGGGCGCGCTGGGCATTGGGCGCTGTGTACGGGATCAGCACAAGTTCGTCCGCACCATTACAGGAGAAACATCGCCTCGTCCAGCGCGGACCGTATGTTTTCATCCGCCATCCGATGTATCTTGGCTACTGGCTGGTGATACTCGGAGTCCTGTTGACATATCGCACGTGGACGCCGCTGGCGTTGCTGGCAATGACTGTGCCATCGTTTCATCGTCGGGCGCGGCGCGAAGAAGTTTCGCTTGAAGAGACATTCGGCGCGGAGTGGCATGCCTACGCGGCAAGAGTGCCGATGTTCCTTCCGCGCTGAAAAAAGAAATCGAAGGAGACCTCGCGGAAGAAGCGCCAGCGAACTAGAAGGATTGGATGTAAGAGAGGTTGTGATGAAAAGTAAGGCGAATGGGCGGCTAAGCAGACGGGAGTTTCTGGCCGCAAGCGTGGCCACGAGTGGCGTGGCCATTCTGTTTGCGGCCGGCGTCGCCGCGCAGGAACACACACCAGTGGCTGACCACACCGGCGTGGCGGCGGTCCCTGCTGCGGGGATGGCCCACGGTGAAAACAGCGGGCTGGTCGGCGAGGTGAATTTGGCGAATTTCGACCCGACCGAGTTTCTGTATGACTTCGACTGGGGTCAGGAGAGTGTGGCGCCCGATGGACGGACCGTGCGCGAGTGGCAGATTGCTGCAGTTGACAAAGAGATCGAGGTGGCGCCGGGCGTGTTCTTCCCCGCCTGGACCTACAACGGCCAGGTTCCAGGGCCGACGTTTCGCTGCCGGCAGGGCGACCTGTTGCGTTTCCGCTTCCGCAATGCCTCCGCTCATCCGCACACCATCCATTTTCACGGCATCCATCCGCCGAGCATGGATGGCGTGACGCCGGTGGTCCCGACCGGCGGCGACTTCGTCTACGAGTTCGAGGCCAAGCCGTTCGGGCTGCATCTGTATCACTGCCACGTGATGCCCCTCAAGCGGCACATCCACAAGGGCCTCTACGGGGCGTTCATCATTGATCCGCCAGCAGGCCGTCCGCCGGCGAGGGAGATGGTGATGGTGATGAACGGCTTCGATACCAACTTCGACAACGAGAACGAGGTCTACGCGGTCAACACCGTCGCGTTCCATTACGTCAAACACCCCATCCAGGTCAAGGTAGGCGAGTTGATCCGGGTTTACCTGGTCAACGTGACCGAGTTCGACCCCGTGAATTCCTTCCATCTGCACGCCAGCATGTATCGGCTCTACCGCACCGGCACCAACCTGGAGCAGTACGAGTACACTGACAACGTGATCATGGGGCAGGGCGAGCGTCACGTGCTGGAGTTCACCCTGGAATACCCCGGCCAGTACATGTTCCACGCGCACCAGAGCGAGCTGGCCGAGCTGGGTTGGATGGGCCTGTTCGAGGCCACGGCGTGAGGACCGAGGTGACATAATGACTACATCAGAGAAGGGGATCACTGCCGGGGGCCTGCCCCTTTGGGTCTCCGGTCTCATCCCGCTGGTCGCGTTGGCGTTGATGCTGGCGGTTTTTGCTTTCGGCAACCCACTTGCGCTCTTCAAAGCGGATTTGCCCCCCATCGAAAACCTGACTTTCGAGCGCATTACTGTGACATCGGCTGGCTTCGAGGCGCACCTCATCAACGGCGGGCCTGATCCGGTGACGGTGGCGCAGGTGATGGTGGATGATGCGTACTGGCAATTTCGGATCACGCCGGCGGCGGCGATCCCCCGCCTGGGGCGGGCGGTGTTGTCCATCCCCTATCCCTGGGTGGCGACCGAGCCGAACCTGATCCGCATCGTCACCTCGACCGGGGCCACGTTCGAGGGCGCAGTCGCCATCGCCACGCCCACACCGCAGCCCGGCCTGGCTGAGTTCGCGGCCTACGGCTTGCTTGGCGTCTACGTGGGCATCATCCCGGTGGGCCTGGGCCTGCTCTGGTATCCGGTGATGAAGCGGATGGGCCGCAAGTGGCTCGGCGCCGTGCTGGCGTTGACGCTGGGGCTGTTGGTGTTCCTGTTGATTGACACGCTGTTGGAGGCGTTCGAGGTGGCGGCCGTGCTGCCCGGCGCATTCCAGGGGATTCCGCTGGTGCTCTTCGCCGCCCTGCTGACCTGGCTGGTGCTGCTGGCGATCGGTTCGGGCCGGCGCAATAGGACAGACGCTTCATCTCCCGCTCGCCGCGGGGTCTACTTGGCAACCCTGATCGCCTTCAGCATCGGCCTGCACAATCTGGGCGAAGGCCTCGCTATCGGCGCGGCGTTTGCGCTCGGTGAAGCCGCGCTCGGATCCTTCCTGGTGATCGGCTTCACGCTGCACAACATCACCGAAGGCATCGGGATTGCGGCGCCGCTGGTGTCTGGAAAGCAGACAGGCGAGGCAACCACCGCAGCAGCTCCCGAAGGTCCGGCTTTGTTGACCTTCCTGGGACTGGCGCTGCTGGCCGGATCCCCCGCGATTCTCGGCGCCTGGATCGGCGGCTTCGCCTTCTCGCCGCTGCTGGCCAGTCTGTTCCTGGGCATGGGGGTCGGCGCCATCTGGCAGGTCGTTGTAGAAGTAACGGCGCTGCTCAAGGGCTACGCCGAGCGTGAAGGCGCTTCGCTTTACTCATGGGCCAACGTCGGCGGCTTCCTGGTAGGTCTACTCATCATGTATTTCACTGCGCTCTTGGTAAACTAAGCACAGTTAGGCGCTACCCTCAGTGACTCCGATGAGATAACTTAGCCTGTTTTCGACACCCCAATGGGTAGTAGGTCATCAGGCACTTGCCACAAGTCGTCGCGTAGAACGTTTGAGCGAAAACAGGACTGTTCCTACAGGTTGTGTGCGATTTGCCAATGACCACAAGCTGTTGTATAAAAACATCTGTTCTATGTCGAAAACAGGCTTAGAGTACAAGGCTGTAGCGGGAAACAGGTCATGCGGTCGTGCTGTGGCACATCCCTGTGCCACAGCACGAGGCGAGCTCCAAATCTGCGGTGGCTGCTGGCGTGGTTGTCGCGCCAAATGGCGCACTCTCCTTGCGCCGGACGGCGCTTACGGCCATGATGCCAGGCAAGTATACTACCGTTGCTTGTTGATGTTAGCACCATTCTTCACAACAAAAGGACTTCCGCGGAGCAACACCTTGTCAAAACGACTCTTCTTTCTACTACCGGGCCTCATCATCGGCAGCTTTCTGCTGGCAGCCTGTACCGCGGGTGGGCAACAGAATAGTCAGGTTAAACTGGCGTCCGTTTCAAGCCTGCCTAAACAGATGCAGGATGCGCCGGTTGCTGTGCGCACGGCCTACCAATTCGCGATCACCAACCCTGACGCCTTGCAGAACGTGCCGTGCTACTGTGGCTGCGGGGCCATCGGGCACAAGAGCAACCTGGCTTGCTACATCAAGGAGTTCGGCGCGGACGGCAAGCCGGTTTTCGACGATCATGCCATGGGTTGCAGCATCTGCGTGGACATCGCCACCGACGTGATGAAGATGACCGGCGATGGTAAGTCGCCGGCCGCTATCCGCCAGCAGATCGTGGACACCTACAGCAAGTTCGGGCCGGCCAACCAGTGAGCAGAGGGCCAATGGCAGATAGCAGAGGCCGCGCGGTGGGCTTGCCGAGCGTCCCCAGGACGCGCTGGTGGGCGGCTGGAGTCACCATGTCGCTCGTGTTGTTGACTTTACTGGCGCCTCTGCCGGTGATAGGCGCGGCGCCGCAGGAGCGCCACATCACGATCTCGGCTCGTAGTTTTGCGTTCGAACCGGGGACGGTGCGGGTGAACCGAGGCGATACGCTGATCATCAACCTGGAGTCCACCGACGTGGTGCATGGATTGTATGTGGATGGCTATGGTCTCGCGACCCAGGCCGAGCCAGGCCGGCCAGGTCAGCTCACCTTTGTCGCCGACCGCAGCGGGGCCTTCCGTTTTCGCTGCAATGTGGCGTGCGGCAACCTGCACCCATTCATGATCGGCAAGCTGGTGGTCGGCCCGAACCTGACCTGGCTGCGAGCGATCGCAGCCACGCTGATCACGGCGGTCGGCGCGATGACCGCCTTCTGGAAACGCTGATGCGCTACGCCATTTCGGACGTCCCCATCATCAAGCGTATGCTTCGCTCGCGCTGGCTGCAGTGGAGTCTGACTGCGCTCACGCTGCTCTTCTTCGTGCTGGCCATCATCGCGGGGCTGGTCGGCACGCCGGCCGGCAACCGCAACTTCGGCATCGTCTTCGTCTGGATCGTCTGGTGGGCGCTGTTGATCCTCCTGTTACTGCCGTTCGCGGGCCGGCTGTGGTGCGGCGTCTGCCCCATCCCCGCGCCGGGCGAATGGCTGCAGCGGCGCGCACTGGTGCAGCCGCGGCCGGGGGGTAAGCTTTACACCCTCGGCAAGCAGTGGCCGCGAGCCTTGCGCAACATCTGGCTGCAAAACGTGGGCTTCCTGGGCGTCGCGCTCTTCTCCACTGTCATCCTGACGACGCCTCTGGCCACCGCGCTGGTGCTGCTTGGTTTCATGATCGTCGCCATCGGCACCAGCCTGGTCTTCGAACGGCGCACTTTCTGCCGCTACCTCTGCCCGGTCGGCGGTTTCATCGGGCTTTACAGCCAGATCGCACCAATCGAACTGCGGGTGAAGGACACCGCGATCTGCGCCGGCCACACCGAAAAGACCTGCTATACCGGCAGCGATGAAGGCTATGGCTGCCCCTGGCTGGTCTTCCCCGGCGGCCTGACGAACAATATGTCCTGCGGGCTATGCACCGAATGCCTGAAGACCTGCACGCGCGACAACATCGCTCTCTTCGTGCGCCAACCAGGCGCCGACCTCCTCAAGACCACCGGCCACAAGCTCGATGAGGCCTACAAGGGTCTGATCATGCTGGCCTGCGCCTTCATCTACTCCACGGTGCTGATCGGGCCATGGGGCGTGCTGAAAGAGACCGCGCGGGCGGTGGGCACGCCGGGCTGGTTCGCCTACGCCGGCATCTTCCTGGCGCTGAACCTGGCGATCCTGCCCGGTTTGTTCTGGCTGGCCGTGCGCGGTGGGCAGTGGATCAGCCAACCCGCGCAGACGACCATGCGCAAGCTCTTCTCCGATTACGCGGCCACCCTGGTGCCATTGGGGCTGACCGCCTGGATTGCGTTCTCGCTGTCGTTCGTCCTGGTGAACTTCTCGTATGCCTGGTCGGTGCTGTCCGATCCGCTGGGCTGGGGGTGGAACCTGCTGGGCACGGTGGGCCTGAAATGGACGCCCTACATCCCAGGTCTCATACCCTACCTGCAAGTGCCGGTGCTGCTGATCGGCCTCACCGCGGCGATCGCGCTCGCGCTGCGCACGGCCCGCCAACACGGCCAAACGCCGTGGGCCGCAGCGCCCGTGACGGTCTTCTGTACCGCTGCGACGCTGGGGCTCTTGGGCTTGTACCTGGCCTGAGAATCGAGAACGGGAAATCAGGGGAACAAAGAAAGCGATGAAACACGTCCGATCACGAATCAAGGAGGAGTTGTTCGCCCTGGGGGTCGTCCTGGTCGTGCTGGTGGCCTTCCCGGCCGGCATCTTTGGCTACCAGGCGTGGCGGACGGCCTCGGCTGGCGTCAAGATTGTGGAGATCGTGGCCCGCGCGCCGGAGCAGGGCGGGTTCAGCCCGGACCGGTTGAGCCTCCGGGTAGGTGAGACTGTCAGGCTGCGCATCAGCTCGCCGGACGTGGTGCATGGGTTGACCATCCCTGGCCTGGGCGTCAATGTCAATGATATCTACCCCGGCAAGGTGGTTGAGGTGGACGTGACGCCGGACAAGCCGGGGCGTTATGCCTTCGCCTGCACCCGCTGGTGCAGTGTGGATCACTGGCGCATGCGCGGGGTCATCGAGGTCACGGGAGGTTCGCCGCCGGTGATAGCGACCACAGAGCCGCCCCTGTTCCAGCAGCTCGGCATTGACCTTGACGCCATGCCGCACGAGGCGCATGCCACGCCCAACGCCACACCCTCAATCAGTGTGGGCGCGGCGCTGAATGTGGCGCTGCCGCAGGATCTGACCGACCCGGCCACACGCCGTACGCTTGCGCCCGCCGGCGCGTTCGATAACCTGCGGGCCGATCCCGCCAACGCCGCGCTGAGCGATGCCGATGTTTGGAACCTGGTGGCGTGGGCGTGGATGAAGGATGTTTCGCCCACCGCGCTCGCGCGCGCCGCGACGCTCTACGCCCGCGATTGCGCGGCCTGCCACGGCCCGGATGGCAAGGGGAAAGGCCCGGCCGGCCTCAATCTGCCGGGCATGCAGAAAATGGACCCCGCCATGCCGTCAGGGCCGGCCGACTTCACCGACCCTGCGCACATGCTGGCGGCCAGCGATGTGCTGCTCCAGGGTAAGCTGCTGCGCGGGGGCATGGGCACCGGCATGCCGGAGTTCGGCTCGCTGTATACGGACGAAGAACAGTGGGCGATGATCGCTTATCTCCGAACGTTTCTGTTCGCGAAATAAGACCCCAACTGAGATTACTAAGGAGGATAAAGATGTCTACGAAGGCCAATCAAGTCCCACAGGGCCGCAAGGTCAAGACCCCGCCCCCAAAGCGCAGCAGCCTGCCGCTCTATGTGGCCGGCGGCGCGTTGCTCGTCATTGTCGTCGGCGTCGTGCTGTTGGCGAGCGCCGGGCGCGGCTCGTCCGGTACGAGCGTTCCGGCACAGGTTACCGGCAGGCCAAGCCTCGTTGTCGATCGGGAGCAGATTGATTTCGGTAAGGTGCCCCTTGACATACCGGTCAAGGCCACTTTCAAGCTTAGCAACGTCGGCGACCAGCCCCTGCAGATCGTGAGCCAGCCGGTCGTCGAAGTCAAGCAGGGCTGCTGACCGCCCAAAGCGGTCGTCGGTTCGACGACCATCCAGCCAGGGCAGAGCACGCAGCTTTCGATGGAATTCATGATGCACAAGGGGATGGAGGGTCTGCACGACTTCCGGGTGAAGGTGAAAACCAATGACCCGGTGAAGCCGGAAATGGAACTGGTCGTGCTTTCCGATTGGGGAACGTAACCTGGTCAGGGTCGAACCAGGGAACGGCCGCCGGCCTCCCATGCGACCATGCCGCCAGTTACGTCGTAGACGTTTGTGTACCCCAGTTCAACCAGGCGCCGCGCGGCAATATCGCTCATGCGGCCGCTGCGGCAGTAGAGAACAATTTTGTCATCCCGGCCGGGCAGCTCCGCCAGGTGTTGATCAATCTGATCGAACGGAATCGAAAGGTCGGTTTCCGGCAGATCACCCTCGAACGGAACATGGACGTTCACCAGGGTGAAGTCCTTCGTATCCGCCAGCATTTGGGCCAATTGATCTACGTTGATGCGGGTGAGAGCGCCAGACGATGCAGCCTCCGGCGCCACAGACTGCGGCGCCGGAGGCGCCGAGGCGCAGGCGCCCAGGATCACGGCTGCCAGCAACGATAGAAGAAAGACAGAGTGCTTTTTCATCATATTCCCTCACAGAACTCACGCAGTGCTGACAACAACGGCCACGAATGACACGAACGAGCGCGAAGTTCGGGGGGCTTTTCGTGCCAGTTTGTGAAATTCGTGGCCGAAAATCAGGCTGGTGGCGCAACTTCCGTTTCTTAGCCTGTTTTCGACACCCCAATGGGTAGTGGGTCATCAGGCACTTGCCACAAGCCGTCGCGTAGAACGTTTGAGCGAAAACAGGACTGTTCCTACAGGTTGTGTGCGATTTGCCAATGACCACAAGCTGTTGTGTAGAAACATCTGTTCTATGTCGAAAACAGGCTTAGTTGCGCGCGGCCAGTTGGCGGTCAATCATGAAGAGGGCGGCCGGTGAATCGCCAACCATCTTCAGTTGCTCCACAACGCCGGTGGCATTCTTCTCTTCTTCAACCTGCTCGTTGATGAACCAGTGTAACAAGACCTGCGTCGGATAGTCAGCCTCTTTCACAGCCAGGGCATACAGGTCATGGATGGACTTCGTCACCTTCTGCTCGTGGGCCAGGACTTCCTCGAACGCCAGCAGCGGCGAGCCAAAGGCGGTGGGCGGCTGCGCAATCGCCTGCAGCAGCACGGCCCCGCCGCGCTCGATCAAGAACTCGAAGAACTTCATCCCGTGCTCGGTCTCTTCCGCGCTCTGCTTGCGCATCCATTGGGCCGCGCCCGGCAGATTCTGGTTCTCGAAATAGGCTGCCATGGACAGGTACACGTAGGACGAGTACAGCTCTTTGTTGACCTGCTGATTGATGGCGTCCTGCATCGTTTTGCTTAACATAATAGATTTCTCCCTGATTTTTAGATACGTTCCATTGCGTCCTGCAGTGCAGCAACGCTGATGGTATGACGGCATTGTCTCACATTTGGACACCAAATGCAACCGCCCGGCGACTGCTAGCCTGCTGCAATTCAGACTGCGATGCCCAGGATTGACAGGCTGTGCCCCAGGACGTGCCATCAGTTTTGGCCTTCCAGGGGGCAAATTTGGTGATGTCTGTTCAACCTGGCAAATCGCCTGTTTCTTGGGCGGAAAGTGAAGTTTCGGGTCCATTGCCGCTTGCAGTGTAGTTGAGCATCTGGTAGAATCGTTTCGATCTGACAGAAGAATCAAGAAAGAACAGAAATCGAGTATTTTTTATGAGCGCAAATCAATTCGCCTTTCAAGATGTTATCATGCGCCTGCAGCACTTCTGGGCCGAGCAGGGCTGCCTGATCTGGCAGCCCTACAGCGAAAAGGTGGGCGCGGGCACGATGAACCCGGCCACCGTGCTGCGCGTGCTGGGGCCAGAACCGTGGAACGTGGCGTATGCCGAGCCGTCCTACCGTGCGGACGATGGGCGCTACGGCGAAAACCCCAACCGCATGCAGATGCACACCCAATTCCAGGTCATCCTCAAGCCTGATCCGGGCAATCCGCAGGAACTTTACCTGCAAAGCCTGGAAGCCATCGGCATCGAACGCCGTAAGCACGACATCCGTTTCGTCGAAGACAACTGGGCCAGCCCCGCGCTGGGCGCATGGGGCCTGGGCTGGGAAGTCTGGCTGGACGGGCTGGAGATCACGCAGTTCACCTACTTCCAGCAGGCCGGCGGCGTGCCGCTCGATCCCATCAGCGTGGAGATCACCTACGGCCTGGAGCGCATCGTCATGTTCCTGCAAGATGTGCGCGAGGTGTGGAAGATTGACTGGGACGGCCGCCGCACCTACGGCGATGTGCTCCTGCAACCGGAGATCGAGCACTGCCAGTACAACTTCGACGTGGCTGATGTGGACAACCTGCGCCAGATGTACAACCTGTTCGAGGCCGAAGCCAAGAACGCCCTGCGCCATCACCTGGTGATCCCTGCACACGACAACGTGCTGCGCTGCTCCAATACCTTCAACATCCTCGATGCCCGCGGGGCTGTCGGTGTGACCGAGCGCGCCAGCTACTTCGCCCGCATGCGCGACCTCGCGCGGCAGGTTTCAGACGAATACCGGCAGCAGCGCCAGCGCCTGGAGTATCCGTGGCTGGCCGAAAGCAGCACAGCCGCCGCCGCTGCCGTCTCCGCCGGTCAGGCCGCTGAATCCCCGGCCCCGGCGGGGACCGCGCAAGACCTGCTCTTCGAGATCGGCGTGGAAGAGCTGCCCGTGGATGATGTGGTCTTGGGCAGCGCTCAGTTAGAAACGCTGGCCCGCCAGCGCCTGAGCGAGGCTCGCCTGAGCTTTACTGCGCTGACGACCACAGGCGCGCCGCGGCGCCTGGTACTGCAGGTACAAGGGCTGGCCCCGCGGCAGGCCGACGACGAACAGGTGGTCAAGGGGCCGCCGCTCAAAGCCGCGTTCGATGCGCAGGGCCAACCGACTAAGGCTGCGGAGGGCTTTGCACGCAAGTACGGCCTGGCCGTGGCCGACTTGGTGCGCCGCAGCGATGCCAGCGGCGAATACCTGTACGCGGTACAGACCATTCCTGGCCGGCCGGCGCCGCAGGTGCTGCGAGACCTGCTGCCGGCCCTGGTGTCCAGCCTGAGCTTTGGCAAGCCCATGCGCTGGAACTCCAACGGCGTCGCCTTCACGCGGCCCATCCGCTGGTTCGTGGCCCTGTTCGGCGGCCAGGTCATTCCCTTCACCTACGGCAACGCCAGCAGCGGCCGCACCAGCCGCGGCCTGCGGCCGGACAACTCGCCGGCCATTGACATCGCGCAGGCGGCCGACTATGACCAGGCCATGGCCGGCGCGGGCGTAGTGGTCGAACGGACGCAGCGCCGCGCCCTGATCACGCAGCAACTGGCCGAGCTGGCCGCGACGGTGGGCGGCGAAATTCCGCACGATGCCGCGCTGCTCGATGAAGTGACCGACCTGGTGGAGGCGCCGTGCGCGCTGCTCGGCTCCTTCGACCCGGCCTATTTGAGCCTGCCGCGCGAGGTGCTCATCACCGTCATGAAGAAGCACCAGCGCTACTTCCCGGTCATGCGGGCAGGATCGGAGCAGATGCTGCCCTATTTCATCACCGTGGCCAACGGCGCGCCCCGCGATCCAGACGTGGTGCGGCATGGCAACGAAGGGGTGATCCGGGCGCGCTACGCGGACGCAGCCTACTTCGTGCGTGAGGACCGCAAAAAGCCGCTGGCGGCCTACAATCCCCGCCTGGCGACCATGACCTTCCAGGAAAAGCTCGGCTCCATGCTCGACAAGGCGCAGCGCCTGGAAGGGATGACACCGGTCCTGGCTGAACGCCTGGGCCTGAGCGCAGATGAGACCGCGACCGCCGTGCGCGCCGCGCAGCTCAGCAAGGCCGACCTGGGTACCCAGATGGTGACTGAGATGACCTCGCTGCAAGGCATCATGGGCCGCGAGTATGCGCGTGAGAGTGGAGAATCAGAGGCAGTGGCAACGGCCATCTTCGAGGCCTATCTGCCGCGCTTTGCCGGCGACCGTCTGCCCCGCGCCAAACCGGGCCTGGTCGTCGGCCTGGCGGACCGGCTGGACAGTCTGCTCGGCCTTTTCAGCGTGGGCCTGGCGCCTACCGGTTCGGCCGATCCGTTCGGGCTGCGCCGCGCGGCCCTGGGCATCGTCGCCAATCTGATCGAACACCAGGCCTTCTTCTCGGTGCGTGGCGGCCTGGCGCTAACCGCGCAGCAATTGCCGGCGCCGGTCTCGGCGCAGGCCGGTGAGGATGCCGCCGTCTTCGTGGCGCGGCGCCTGGAGCAGATGCTCAAGGATCAGGGTTTGCGCTTCGATCTGGTGGATGCCGTCCTGGCCGTGCGGGCCGATGATCCGTACCGGACCTTCCGCACGGTGACGGCGCTGCAAGACGCGCTTCGGACCCCGGCCTGGCCGGCCGCGCTGACCGCGTACGCGCGCTGTAAACGCATCGTGCGCCCGCTGACGGAGCGCTACCCGCTGGCGCCGGACGCATTGACCGCGGATGTCAGCCGGCAGCTCTATGAGAGCTACCTGGTGGCGCAGGCGCAGATTTCGCCGGACAGCGATGCGGACGTGCTGGTCAACGCGCTGATCGGCCTGACGGCGCCCATCAACCGCTTCTTCGAGCAGGTGATGGTCATGGCCGACGACCCTGCGCAGCGCCGCGCCAACCTGGGTCTGCTGCAGTCCATCGCCGCGCTGGCGGATGGGATTGTGGATTTGAGCAAGGTGCAGGGGTTTTAATTTATTTTCTGCACACTTGGCTGCCAGCCGGCGGCGGCGATCATGTCCTCCAGTTCGGCCGTGGTGAGGACACGCCCCTTGCCGGCTACGGCGGTCAGCGCGGCTTCCATCATGTTGGTGCCAAAAGAGCGGCCTTCGATGCGCGGGGTGCTGGTGATCAAATAGGCGATGCCGCGCTGGCGCAGCAGTTCCACGTCGGCCGCGGTCGTGGTGTTGGTAACGATGATCTTGCCCGGCAGGCGCTCCGGCAGGTGGCGCTTGATGTACAGAAAATCGCCGGCCACCACGCTGCCCCATTGATACCACGACTCGAATTTGGGCGTGATCTTTTCTTGCGAACTGCCGGTCGGATAAAGTACACTGATCGGCAGCAGGCCCATGATCGGCATCAGCACCCGCGCCAGGCGGCGCAGCGCGGGCAGGCCGCGCACCGGGATGGGCAGCCCGACGCCGAACATCAGATCGCCGAAAACCACCTCGAAACCGGCGCTGGCCAGCGACTGCGCCATGCCGTAGCGATCCACCGCCAGCGTCATGAACGCGCGGCGGTCGAGGATGGGCGTCTCCAGCAGCGGCTCGGCCATCTGCATGACGCGCTTCTCCATCGTATGCTTGAGGCCGCGACCGTCTACGGCTGGGGTCTTATGCACATTCCTGATCAGGCTCAGGCCAGAGCGCAGCGGGTACTCTCGATCTTCCAGGCGCAGGTAAAGCTCGACGCCGCCGACGCCAAACGCGTCCACCTTGCCGTCGAGTTCGGTGAAGAGGCGCTGCGCCTTACGCTCATCGCCGTCACAGCCGCGGCGCTCGATGCGCACCTGCTCGCCCAACAGCTCGATCTCAACCGTTTTATCCCGTGTTGAACTGCCCAGACTGATCGAAACCGCGTGTTTCATCCATTCGCTCCTTTGCCCTGTATGGTATAATTCTGAAGGTTCATCTATCATCATTATAACACAGGACAACTATGATCCCAACCAAACTTCGTTTGCACAACTTCATGTCCTACGCCGACGCCCCTGCGCTCGATCTGCGGGGCATTCACCTGGCCTGCCTGGCCGGTGAAAACGGTCACGGCAAATCCGCCCTGCTCGACGCGATCACCTGGGCGCTGTGGGGCAAGGCGCGTGCCCGCAACGACAACGACCTCATTCGTCAGGGTGAAGGCGAGATGGAGGTCGAAATCGAGTTCGAGCTGTACAGCAATCTCTACCGTGTGCTGCGTAAACGCAGCGGCAAGGGCGCCGGGCGCACTGTGCTCGAACTGCAGGTGCGCGCGGCCGATGGCTTCCGTGTGCTGACAGAGACCTCGGTGCGCGCGACGGAGGCGCGTATCGTGCAGCTTCTGCGCATGGATTACGAGACGTTCGTCAACTCGGCCTATTTGCAGCAGGGCAAGGCCGATGTGTTCACCACCATGCCGCCGGCCAGTCGCAAGGCGATCCTGGCGCAGATCCTGGGGCTGGATGCGTATGAGGAGTTCGAGGCGCGGGCCAAGGAGCTTCTCAAGGATGCCGAGCGCCAGGCCGATGCGGCGCAGGCGCAGTTGGGCGAAATCGAGCGCGAGCTGGCCCGGCTGCCAGAGATCGAGGCGTTGGCGCAGACCGCGCAGGGCCAGGTGGCCGATCTGGCGCTCAGGCTGCGCACGGCCGAGGCTATGCAGCGCGCCACGGAGGAACAGCGCCAGGTGCGCGTCAGTGCGCAGCGTGAGCTGGACGATCTGGCGCGGCGCCTGGCCCAGGTGAAGCAGGACATGGACGGCACGCAGCGCGACCTCGCCGGCCGGCGCGGCCGCCTGGATGCGTTCGAGCGCCTGCTGGCCCAGCCGGAGGAGATCGAGCAGGGCTATGCGGCGCTACAGGCTGCGCGCCAGGCGGAGGCGGGCTGGCAGCAGCGGGCTTTGGATCATGCCCGGCGCCGCGCGGCCAGCAGTGAGCTGGAAGCGACGATTGCCCGGGCGCGCGGCGAAATCGAGTCGCGCCAGCGCGTGGCCCAGGCGCGCCTGGCAGACTTGCAGACGCGCCGCGAACGGGCAGCCAGCGCCCAGCAGATGCTGCAGCAGGCGCAGGCCGATTTGGCGCGGCTGGATGGTCTGCAGGTAGAACGTGCCGCGGCCGAGGCAGCCCAGCGTGAAGCCGGCGAGGAGCGCGCCCGCCTGGAGCAGGTCAACAAACAGCTCAAGCAGGAGATGGATGCGCTCAAGGAGCGCCTGGATGACCTGGAAAAGGCCGAGGCCAACTGCCCACTCTGCCGCCAGCCCTTGAGCAGCCACGATCACCAGCGCGTGCTGGCCGAATTCCGGACGCAGGGCCTGGCGTTGGGCGACCAGCATCGGGCCAACGTGAACAGCAGTAAGACCCTGCACGAACGGCAACGCCAGTTGCAAGAGCAGGTTGCGCGCCTGGACATCGCGCTGCGGCAGCGGCCGGCGTGGGAACGGCAGAAGGCGCAGGCTGAAACCACCATCGCCGAAGCGACCCAGGCCCAGGCTGAGGCGGTACAGCAGGAGCAGACGCTGGCTCAACTCGCCCAACAACTGACGCAGCGCGACTACGCCAGCGCCAGCCAGGTTGAGCTGGCCGCACTTCAGGCGGAGATGGCCGCGGTCGTTTACGATGCGGCCAGCCACGCGGCGACCACCCAACAGGTGGCCGCGCTGGCGGGCTGGGAACCGCGCTGGCGTGAGCTGGCGCGGGCGCGGGAGGAACATGCCGGCCTGGCCGCCCAGGTGGGCGAGTTGGAACAGCGCCTGGCGCGCTGGCAGGCCGCGGCCGCGGCCGATCAGGAACGGGCAGACGCGCTGCGCGAGGCCGTGGCTGAGCTGCCGGGCATCCACGCGCAGTTGCGGCAGCAGGGCGCGGAGATCAAAGCGTTGGAGAGCCAGTTGGAGCGCGCGCAGCAGAACCTGGGCGCGGCGCGTCAGCAGATCGAAACCTGCCGGCGCCAGGCCGTGCGCCAGGTTGAGCTGACCGAGCGTCGCCAAAAGCTGAACGAAGAGCGGGCCATTTACGACGAATTGAAGCTGGCCTTTGGCAAGAAGGGCGTGCCCGCGATGATCATCGAGGCGGCCATTCCTGAGATCGAAGAGGAGGCCAATCGCCTGCTGGGCCGCATGACCGATCAACGCATGAGCGTTCAGTTCCAGTCGCAGCGCGACACCAAGAAGGGCGACACCATCGAAACCCTGGACATCATCATCAGGGATGAACTGGGCGTGCGGCCCTATGAGATGTACAGCGGCGGCGAGGCTTTCCGCACCAACCTGGCGATTCGCATCGCCCTGAGCAAACTGCTGGCCCGGCGCGCCGGCGCGCGGCTGCAAACGCTGATCATTGACGAAGGCTTTGGCACCCAGGACACCGCCGGCCGCGAGCGCCTGGTGGAGGCCATCACCTCCATCCAACAGGACTTCGAGCGCATCCTCGTCGTCACCCACATCGAAGAGCTGAAAGACCAGTTCCCCGTGCGCATCAACGTCGTCAAAGGGCCGGGAGGGTCGAGCTTTTCGATTAGCTGAGGCCGGGCATTGGCGTCTTGGCGTTAGAAAAGCGTCCTCTGCACCGGCATCACCCGTCGGGCATGGTCTCCGGGCACAAGAATACCACCCGAACATCGTGCTGCTCGTGGTTCTCGGAAGTACCACCAATCGGTATCGAGCGCGTTGAGGATCGGCGGCCGTTCCGGGTGAGCCAAAGCAACCGCTACGAACTTGCGGTCGGAGCGGTCGAAGCCAGCCAGACGCAAGTCTTGAGGGAATTCGGCGAATTCCTGATCTTCCTCTGACGCCAGCGATGCTGTGATGTGAACCTGTTCGCAACGCTGGGGATTGTGGCGATTGATCAAAGCCCATTTCAGAAAGCGATCGCCGACGCCAGGCTGTCCCGATGATTTGAGGTGGCGCTGGTATTCACGCAGGATGCGCCAACCGTCGTCCAACACCAATGTGTGCCGGCGTTCGATCTCTTTCAACTCGCGAATGCATGTCTCGATGCAGCCCGGTGTGGCTTGAGACGACATCTTATTGGCTGCGATCGGGACATTGGTATCTACGATGACCTTCATGCCGTTTGCGTGGCCTCTTCTGCCTGCTGGCGTCGCATCTCGGCTTCTGCCATCGCGGCCAACTCGCCAAACTCATCCCCAAAGAAGTCCTGCGGCCAGTTGGTGATGTTGCCGAACCCGTCGCCCTCCGTCTGGATGCGCCGTCCCCAGTGGTGAAGTAGACGCCGTTCAGGGCGTAGTCTCTGCAGCCCAGAGATGCCGCGTGGCCTCGAGGATGATCTGAATGCGCCGTTCCTTCATTACTTCTACGAAAACATCAGCCAGGCCAGCTTGCACGGCCGGATGTAGATGGATCTCCGGCTGTTCCAGCAGAAGGATAGAGCCTTCTGGCGCATAGTAGCACAGCACAAGCACTGGCAGGACTTGTGATACTCCAAAACCGACATCGGTGATCAACCCCGGCGCCCCTGCCGACCGCCCGGGGCGAGGGAGGGAAATCGAACACCGGCCAGCGGGCCGCCCCCCCCCCCCGGGAAAACCATAGAAACGATCCGGCGCAGGCAGATTACCGGGCGCTTGCAGTTCTTCCTGGTTCGGATACCCCTCGGCAACCAGGCAATAACCCGGAACAAGGCCCAAGGCGCGCTCGCGAAAGCGATAGGCAAAACGTTCGACATGCATCACGTCGAGTTCTCCAGCGCGAACCGAGCGAATGGCAGCGCTGAAGCTGAGTTCGTCGGTGGGAGCGGTTGCCTGTACCTTGCGCGGAGATGGCTGGGCGGATAGCCCCGGCAAGCGCATGCCGAAGGGACGCCGGCCAATGGCGAACCCCCCCTTTCGTGGAATGAGCCCAGGCTGATCAATGACCGCTCGTCGCCTAGATGGAGCACACGCTGCCGATCCTTGCTGTCCACAGTCTGCTTGAGCAGGAGCAAGAATTGCAGGATACTGGTCTTGCCTGAACTGTTGGCCCCGAACAAGCCGGTGATCGGCGCCAAGCGCATCTCCCCCGTGTCGGCCCAGGACTTGAAATTGAATGCAGGGAAGTGATCTGACAGAACCCAAACCCGCCTCGCCTTGCTGGCCACCGCATATATTATACCTCATAGCCCAAGCAATGCTGACGATGAGATAGCCAAGCTACCGCTGCACGTATTTTATACTGCAAGCGGGAATAGACTTCACTTTTCCGCCTACGGAAACAGGCGCAATTCGTGCCCGATTGCAGTATACCACACAACCCGCTGGCGCATGCACCATCAGCGCCTCGTCGAAATCTGGCGCGGACGGCGCATCCACCAGGGCCAGGAGCCTGCGAGGCGGGTCATGATGTGGCCCAGGTGTGACTCTGTTTGTGTTTTCAGTCGAGGCTGGCAACCAACCAGCGGGCCTGGTAGGCCGCTAGTTCGATAACTGCTGCGCCCTGGCGCGGTCTCCTCGATCAAGTCGTGAATGGCCCCGGCGCGGTGCAGACCGGGGATGGCTCGCGGCGCAGGAATAGTCTGCGGCTGAGAGGAGACGTTGACCAGGCACAGCACCGGCCTGCCCGCGCCAGGCGGTGTGCGCAGCACTGCGAAGACCGCCGGTCCCAGGTCGTGTACCTGTTGGTCTGCGGCCGGGTGAAAGGCCGGCTCGGCCCGGCGCAGCCGCAGCAGCCGGCGCAGGCCGTCGAAGACGCGGCGCTCATGCCGGGCAGGATCGGCCAGGATGGCTTCCAGGGCAGGCCGGTCGAACTTGCGGCGGTTGAGGGAGCGCGCCCGGCCGGTTTCGGCAAAGCAGTCATGGCAGTTGCGGGAGCCGAAGAGGCTGTGGGCGTAAATCCCAGGTACGCCGGCCAGCGACAGCAGGATGGCTTGTGAGGCCAGGAAGCGCGGCGCGTCGAGATGCGCATCCGGCGCCGCAGGGTCGTTCAGGAAGTCGTACAGCGTGATGTTCAGTTCGTACACGCTGGTCGAGCCGTCCGGGTTGGCCTTGACCGAGGCGCGGCCGCCGTGAGCCAGGGTGCGCGCCACCAGC
Organism: Candidatus Amarolinea dominans; assembly: GCA_016719785.1. Lineage (NCBI taxonomy): Bacteria > Bacillati > Chloroflexota > Caldilineae > Caldilineales > Candidatus Amarolineaceae > Candidatus Amarolinea > Candidatus Amarolinea dominans. The sequence goes on along the minus strand of JADJYJ010000014.1, from coordinate 99,780 downwards.
CCCTGCACCTCGGCGTCGCCCAGGATGCCGCGCGCGGGCAGCACGCCGATGCCATCATGGGAGGCGATGAAATTGAAGAAGGCGGCGCCCGGCGCAGGGGGTTTCAGCGTGGCCGCCCAGTGCGACAGGCGGCCGGCGTCGCCGGTTTGCAGGGCGTGCAGCGTCAGCGGCGCCAGTGAAAAATTGTAGACCATCTGCGCCTCATCGGTCGCGGCCGTCCCGGCCAGGGGCGCGCCGAAGTAGCTGATGTTGTCCGCGTGCGGCACGTTGGTTTCGGTGATCAACAGGACGCCCGGCGCGACCGCGTCCAGCACGGCCCGCCACAGCTTGACCACGGCATGCGTCTGCGGCAGGTGGATGCAGGGGGCGCCGATCGTTTTCCAAAGGTAGGCGATGGCATCCAGGCGGATGATCTCCGCGCCGTGCGCCACGTAGTGCAGGAGCACGTCGGTCATCTCCAGCAGCACCTGCGGGTTGGCGTAGTTGAGGTCAATCTGATCCGCGCTGAAGGTGGTCCAGACGTGGCGCGTGACAACGGCGGGCGCCAGGGCGGGTTGGGGCCTGGTCTCACCTGTGACCGGCGTCAGCAGCGGCAGTGCGCGCGGCCGCACGACCTGGGACAAATCGGCCGCGGGGTCGGCCTCGATGAAGAAGTCGCGGTAGGGCGCCTCGCCCCGCCGGTAGGCCTGAAACCAGGCGCTGTGCTGCGAGATGTGATTGGCGACGAAATCGAACATCAGGCGGCCGCGTTCACCGATGGCGGTCACATCGTCCCAGTCGCCCAGCTCAGGCGCAATCTGCCGGTAGTCAACCACGGAGAAGCCGTCATCGGACGACGAGGGAAAGCAGGGCAGGAGATGCACCCCGCTGATGGCGCCGGCCAGGTGGTCAGAGAGAAAGGCGGCCAGCGTCTGCAGAGGAGGGCGGTCCGCTTCACGAAACTGGTCCGCGTAGGTGATAAGGATGGCGTCGCGCTCGGTCAGCGGCGCCTGGCTGCGCGCCGGACGCTGGCTGCGCTGCCGACGGAACTCGTCCATGCGGCCGGCCAATGCCGGCCAGACCTGGGCCGCGGTTTCCTCGCCGTAGAGAAGGGAGAGCCAACGGACGATGCGGATGTTGGGATCGCTCATGTCATGATTCATGATCGTGTGGTGCTCACATTTTTTTCCTGACTCACCGGATCAGCGACGCCAGCAGCGGGGTTACGGCCTCGAAGGAAAAGTGCTGGCGGGCCAGGTGATAGTTCCATTCTACCATACGCCGCCGCCGCACGGGATCCATGATGGCCTCGACGACAGCCTCCACCGTCTCGGAGGTGATGGCCGCCAGGTTGGCGGGGTCAGCGGCCGCATCAATTTCCACCAGGTCGAAGCCCAGGGGCGCGATGTCGGCTGCGTAGACCGGGTAGCGGTTGACCAGGGCCGGCAGGCGGAAGTAGAGCGTTTCGAGCAGGGCATTGCCGAAGCCTTCGATCAGGCTGGGGTAGGTGACGAAATTGGCATGGACGTAGGCATCCCACAAGGTGAAGCGGCCAGCGGTCGCCTCTGCCTGGGGTGAGAAGTGCTGCGCGGCGTAGATCATGGGCACGCCGGCCCGCGCCGCCTGCGCCCGCAGTTGCTCCAGGTAGCCGAAACCCTCATCGCCCGCGTGGTGACTGATGACCAGCACCGGCTCTTTGCCCAACAGCCGCGAGCGCGGCTGCGTTGCGCGCAGCCGCCGCACCAGTTCGATCGCCAGCTCGATGCCCTTGCGGCTGATGACGCGCGTGGGCTGCAGGATCAGCAGGTGGTCGCTGCCCAGGCCGAGCGTGGCGCGCAGGTCGGCGTTGGCCGGCGTCATGGCCGGCGCGGCGGTTTCGAAGTCGAAGATGTTGGGCAGCAGCACAGCCTCGACGCCCTTGCGTGCGGCCAGGGCCTGCTGCGCCAGCGAGTTGATGACCAGGTGCCGCAGCGAGGGCAGAACCGGGGGGAAGCAGCGCGCCAGGATGCCGGGGATGCAGTTGACGGTGAAACGCGGTCGTTCCCAGGCCAGGTCGTGGTTGTGGGCCAGGGTGGGGATGCCGGTTGCGGCGATGAAATCGGTCAGCGCGACGCCCAGCGCCACGTGCATGGGGATGGCGAGCGCGTTCTGCACGAACAGCATGTCCACGCGCTGTTCTTCGACGAAGCGCGCCAGGGCCGCGGTCAGCCGGGCCGCCTGGGCCGCGATGCGCTCTTCGAGGCCAGGCGCGGCCTCGGTTGCGCCAAAGCTGTGATCGTGAATCCAGCGCGCCTCCGGATGGGCAAAGTGCATTTCTGGCACGAGCTGTCCGGGCGCGGCGTCGGCGTCCAGCTCACCCGCGCAGAAGCAGTAGTCGTGCCCCAGGCGCCGCAGAATCGTCGCCAGCTTGGCGATTTCCAGCGAGACGCCGTCGGTTCCGGCGATGCGGGTCGAGATGAAGGCGATGTTCATAGCAGTGTTTCCGGTCTGATGCGTGATGCGCAAATAGGCACATCCTTCGCGCAAGCGCTTATTTCGGGTACAGTGCCCTTTTCGTTTCCGGGTCAATCCAGCGGATGTTGTCGGTCGGGAAGCGCAGCCAGACTTCGGCGTCGGCGTGCGTTTGGAAGCTCGGATGGGTGGACACCTTGATGCGATGCCCGCCAAAGGCGACGGTCAGCAGGTTCTGGGAACCCAATGGTTCTACGACCAGGACGGTGGCCCGCAGCGCATCTTCGGCCGGGCTGGCTCGCGTCTCCATGTTCTCCGCGCGGATTCCCGCCAGGATCGGCTTGCCGTCGTAGGCGGAGAGGATTGGCGCCATGGCCGGGCTGCAGGTCAGGCTGAAGTCGCCGATGCGCACCACGGTGCGGCCGTCCTGGCGTTGCACCTGGCCCGTCAGGAAGTTCATGGGCGGCGTGCCGATGAAACCGCCGATGAACTGGTTCGCCGGACGGTCGTACACGGTGGTGGGAAAGTCCACCTGCTCGATGATGCCGTCACGCATGACCGCGATGCGATCTCCCATGCTCATCGCCTCGATCTGGTCGTGGGTGACGTAGATGGTGGTGGCGCCCAGTTCGGCCAGCAGCCGCTTCAGTTCGGCCCGCATCTCCAGGCGCAGCAGCGCGTCCAGGTTGCTCAGCGGCTCGTCCATCAGCAGCACCTGCGACTGCATGGCAATGGCGCGCGCCACCGCGACGCGCTGGCGCTGGCCGCCGCTCATCTTGGAGGGAAAGCGATCGAGCATCCCCTCGATGTGCAGCAGTCCGGCCGCGCGGCGCACACGGTTTTCGATTTCGGCCTTGTCCAGCTTTTGCATCTTTAGGCCAAAGGCGATGTTGTCGAACACATTCATGTGCGGGAAGATGGCGTAGCTCTGGAATACCATGGAGATGCCCCGCTCACGCGCGGGCAGGTAGGTCACATCGCGGCCGCCGATGCTGATGCGCCCTTCGTCGGCCATGCCCAGCCCCGCAATGGCGCGCAGCAGGGTGGTCTTGCCGCAGCCGCTGGGGCCAAGCAGCACCATGAACTCGCGGTCCGCCACGGTGAGCGAAATATCGTTCACTGCCAGGAACTTGCCGAACCGCTTGGTGACATTCTCGATTCTGATCTCAGACATGCTCGTACACCTGTCAGGCTATTTGCTGATCTGTCCCCACATGTTGAACAGATACTTGCGGATCGCGAAGATGAAGATCACCGAGGGCAGCAGCATGAAAAACCCGCCGGCAAACTTGTAGGCCTCCCCGGACTGCCGCAGCGAGACCAGCACCTGGGCGGGCAGGGTGCGGTTCTGCACGGTCAGCACTGTGGCTGCGAAAACCTCGTTCCACGACATGACGAAGGTGAAGACGGCTGCGGCCGCAATGCCCGGCAGCACCAGCGGCAGCACCACGCGTCGAAAGGCCTGGAGCGGTGTGCAGCCGAACACCTGGGCCGCCTCCTCCAGTTCGTAGGGGATGCTGGCGAAGACGCTGCCGATCACCAGGATGGTGGTGGGCAAGGTCAGGGCGGTATGCATCAGCGCCAGGCTGTAGACCTGATCGTAGATGCCCAGGCTGATGAAGGTCACGGCCAGGGGGATGGAGAGGATGACCACCGGGAAAGCGCGCACGGCCAGGATGGCGAGGCGAAACGCGTCGCGACCGCGGAAGAGGTAGCGGGATGTGGCGTAGCCGGCCGGCGCGGCGATCAGCGTCGAGAGCGTCAGCGTGATGAGCGCGACCACCACGCTGTTGATGAGGCCGGGCACGATGCCATACGATCCCAGGAAGAACGACATGGTGTCGAACGAGAAGGGGATGAAGGGCAGCACGCCTTTGGGATAGCTGCGCACCGTTTCGGGCGTGGTCAGCGCCATCGAGGCGATCAACCAGATCGGCGCCAGCACCCACAGCGCCAGCAGGATGCCCACCAGGTAGGTGAAGGCGCGCCCCAGAAGCAGACGACGCCGGGCCTGGCCGCGCACGCGTGCCATCTCAGCCGAAACCTGGGCGCCGGAAGGAGCGGGAGGGTGAGCGGTTGTCATGGGCCGGCCTCCTCTTGGCTGCGCACCATGCGCAGGTAGAAAACAGCGGTAAACATGGAAATCAACAGGATCAGGGCGGCGTACGCGGCGGCGACGTTCATGTTGCGCAGCGTGTAATACTGGCGATAGGTCTCGTTCGCCAACACCGTGACCACCTCGCCGCCGGAGAGTGCAATCACCACCGCGAAGACCTGCAAGGCGAGGATGGTGCGCAGAATCAAGGCGACCTGGAGGCTGGGCTTGAGCAGCGGCAGGATGACATAGCGCACGCGCTGCCACAGAGTGGCGCCGAACACCTCAGCGGCCTCCAGCACCTCTTGCGAGATAGCCTGCAGGCCGGAGACCACGATGACCATGACGATGGCGGTGGCCCGCCACACCTCGGCCAGCCAGACGGCGATGATGATCCAATGGCGGGTGTCCGCGGTGAGATAGGGCTGCGAAGCGCTGATCAGACCCAGGCCTTGCAGGATGCTGTTGAGGTAGCCGCTCTGGGTGAAGATGGAATACCAGACGATGCCCACGGCCAGGTCGGACGCGGCCAGGGGGATCGCAAAAATGGAGAGGAAGACGGTGTTGAACTTCAGGCGGGCCTGGATCACCAGCGCCATGATGATGGCGAGGATGAACTGCACCGGGATGATGATGACCATCAGCAGCAAGGTAGTGCTCAGCGCCGGCCGGAAGAAACGGTCGTTGAGCATGCGCTCGATGTAGGTGGTGGTGAACTGGCCGGTGTCGCCCTGGTCAACCCGGCCGCTGACGCCGTCGCCGTAGACTTGCAGCAGCCGTGACGGCGCCCAGCCGGTCAGCGTTCGTTCGTCGCGCTGACCCTGCACCTGAAACCAGATCTCCAGGGTGGCCTGCTCCGAGATGCGCACCACCGCGCCGCCGGCCAGTTTACCGCGCACGGCGCTCGTCTCGTTGGGGTCAACATACAGGCTGGTGAGGGGGTCTGCGGCGGCGCCCAGTTTGGGCCGCACCGTGCCTTCGACCGGCGCGCCCTGCTCATCGGTCACGCGCACGCGGATGCGGCTTTCGGGCGTCCATCCCTCGACGCGGTTGCCGGCGGGGTCGTTGCCCTCGATGCGAAACCACACCTCGGTCAGCGTCTCTCCGCCGGTCAGGTCGGCGGCCGCGGCCATGATGCTCTGGCGATCGAGCAGGATCACCTGGCTGCCCTGGGGCAAGGCGCCGGTTGTGCTGCTGCCGGTAGAAGCCTCTGCGCGCAGGGTCAGCAGCGCTCGCTCGTCCCACACTGCCAGCCGGATGGCTCGCACCATCGGCCAGGCGAAGAAGATCGCCAGGTAGATCAGCGACGGCAGGATCAGCAGATAGGGCGCCCATTGGCGCTGCGTCCGGCGCGTTCTGGCCGGCGCGGCAGGTTCGGTGGTCATTGTCCTGCTCCCTGGTCATGCTTCTTCGGACCCCTGGCGGGTTTGCGCTCCGCCAGGGGCCAGAAGGATGGACCGATCCCTGGCTTGCGGCCGGTCAGCAACCGGCCGCAAGCGATTCTTACGATTAGCGCGCTTTCACCTGGCAGGGGCCGGTGGAAGGTGGATCGGGCGCCCAGCAGGCTGCGCCGGTCTCGTTCATCAGCGCCTGCAGACCGGCGGCCTCTTCAGCCAGCACCTTGCCGGCCGCCTCACCGTTGAGCACCACCCGGTCGAAGGCGTTGCGGAAGATCTGGTTGATCTCGCCGCCGCGCGCGCCCAGGCCCACCGGCAGCAGGGCCGGCAGCGCATCGGCCGAATTGGCCTGGGCCGTCACCGCGCCCAGTTCGATGGCCACGCCCTTGGGTAGCTTAGTTGTGCTGACGCCGCCCACCACCGGGAAGAAGCCCAGCTCGCGCAGGATCTGCTCCTGCACGCCGGGCCGGGTGAGGTAGTCAATCAGGGCTTTGGCGTTGTCCGGGTTGGGCGCAGTCTTGGGGATGCCCAGGCCGACGACGACCGGCATGAAGCCGCGGCCGGCCGGGCCGGAGGGCGCAGGGAAGGCCACGAAGTCGTCCGGTTTCTCGTTGAACGCGTTCAGCAGGCGGGCTGTATGATCGAAAGCCACCCATACGTCGCCGGCCAACAGCGGTTCCTGCATGAAGCTGTAGTTGATGGATTCGGCGTGGACGTAGGGCCACAGGTCATCGTGCAGCCAGGTGAGCATTTCCTCGGCCGCCTGGCTCTGGAAGTTGCTGACCATGCCGCCCGTGAATGAAGGCCACATGTAGCCTTCCAGGAAACGGTGGAACAGACCGGCGTGGGGCAGACCGCACAGCGCTTTGCCCTCGCCATCGAAGATGGCCTTGCACCAGGCGCCGAGCTGCTGCCAGGTCAGGGCATTGACATCCGCGCCAGCCGGCAGGTACTTCATGGCGTCCTTGTGCGCAGCCATGATGTAGGTGGCCTGCATCCACGGCACGTAGTACAGATAGTCCTCCGAGCCGAGCAGACCTGTCTCCATGAAGGCCGGGGCAAAGCTGCGGCTGGTCGAAAGGTCCTCGGCCAGGTCAATCATGTTGACCATGGCGTTGGTCTTTTGCAGCGGCGGGAAACTGCCATGCAGCGCGCCCACCACATCAATCGTGCCCTTGCCGGCCTGCGCCTCGGCGTTCACCAGGTCCAGCAGCGGCCCTTCCTCCGAGCCGGTCACATCGAATCCGGCCTTCTTGAGGATGGCGCGGAATTTCTCCTGCTCCTCCACCGGCACGAACTGAGTCGAGAAGAAGGTGACTTTGACCGGTTCGGCCACCAGGGCCGAGGCCGGCGCTTTCACCTGGCAGGGGCCATCCGAAGCTGGATCGGGCGCCCAGCAGGCGGCGCCGGTTTCGTTCATCAACTTCTGCAGGTTGGCGGCCTCTTCGGGGAGCACATTGGCGATCTGCTCGCCGTTGAGCACCACGCGGTCGAAGGCATTGCGGAAGATCTGGTTGATCTCGCCGCCGCGCGCGCCCAGGCCCACCGGCAGCAGGGCCGGCAGCGCGTCGGCCGAATTGGCCTGCGCACTGACCGCAGCCAGTTCGATGGCGGTGCCGGCCGGCAGGTCAGTGGTGGAGACGCCGCCCACCACCGGGAAGAAGCCCAGGTCTTTGAGGATGCGGCCCTGCACCGCCGGGGAGGTCAGATACTCGATGGCCTTCATGGCCGCGGCGGGGTTGGGTGCGGTCTTGGGGATGCCCAGGCCAACGACAACGGGCATGAAGCCGCGGCCGGCCGGGCCGGCGGGCGCGGGGAAGGCCACGAAGTCGTTCGGTTTCTCGTTGAAGGCTTTGATCAGGCGCGCGGTGTGGTCGAAGGCCACCCACACCTCGCCGGCCAGCAGCGGTTCCTGCATGAAGCTGTAGGTGATGGACTGCGGGTTGACATACGGCCACAGCTCATCGCGCATCCAGGTCAGCATGGACGCGGCCTCGTTGCTCTGGAAATTGCTGACCATGCCGCCGGTGAACGAAGGCCACATGTAGCCTTCCAGGAAGCGCTGGAACAGGCCGGCATGGGGCAGGCCGCACAGCGGCTTGCCGGCGCCGTCGTAGATGGCCTTGCACCAGCCGGCGAACTGCTGCCAGGTCAGGGCGTTGATGTCCGCGCCGGACGGCAGGTACTTGATGGCGTCCTTGTGCGCGGCCATGACATAGGTGGCCTGCATCCACGGCACGTAGTACAGATAGTCCTCGGAAGCCAGCAGGCCGGTTTCCAGGAAGGCCGGGGCAAAGCTGCGGCTGGTCGCGAGGTCCTCGGCCAGGTCGGCCAGGTTTGCCATCGCGTTCACTTTTTGCAGCGGCGGGAAGCTGCCGTGCAGCGCGCCGACCAGGTCAACCGTGCCCTTGCCGGTCTGCGCTCCGGCTGTCACCATGTCCAGCAGGGGGCCTTCCTCCGAGCTGGTGAAGTCGAACCCGCCCTCTTTGAGGATGGCGCGGAACTTCTCCTGCTCTTCCACCGGCGCAAACTGGGTCGAGAAGAACACCAGGCTGGACAGATCTACCTTTGGTGCTTCGGTCGGCTTGACCTCAGGCGCCGCAGTCGGCGGAGGCGCCGTGGTGGGGGTGGGAGCGGCGGTGGGCGCAGGGGTTGGCGTGGAACCGCCGCACGCGGCCAAGAGCAGCGCAATCACAAGCAGCGCCGTCAGACTGAGTAATGCCCTCGATGGGGTTGCATGTTTTTTCATGATTCTCCTCCCTGGAAAATGGGTTTGCTATGCTGCAAGCGGGAATAGACTTCACTTTTCCGCCTACGAAAACAGGCGCAATTCGTGCATGCTTGCAGTATATCCATGAGCCATTTCGTCAGCAGCGGTGAGCCGTGGCTCATAGATAACTCCTGAAATGCAAATGACTATCTCTCCAAACGAGGGTTCTTCAGGTCTGGCTGTTGCGGTGGCTCACCTCCTCTGGACAAGCGGGGGAAATCTGACGGACAAGCGGGCGGAATCTGATGGACAAGCGCGGGAATCTGATGGAAAAGCGGGGAGAACCTGACTCGCCGGGACTCAATGACCCACGCTGCCGCACGATTGGCGCACGACCAGCGCTGGCTCCAGGATGACCTGGGAAGGGGACAGGTCTTCCCCCTGAATGAGCTGGATGAGCATCTCACACACCATCTTGCCGATGCGGTAGATCGGCTGGTGGACGGTGGTCAGCGGCGGGTGCGAGTGTTCGGCCATCGGGATGTCGTCGAAGCCGGTGACGGCGATGTCGCGACCGATGACCAACCCCCGTTCCTGGATGGCGCTCATCGCGCCCAGGGCCATCAGGTCGTTACAGGCGACTACGGCAGTTGGCAGCTGAGAACTATCGAGCAGGCGAGCGGCTGCCTGGTAACCGCCCTTCTGGGTCAGATCACCCAACACAACCAGCGCTTCAGGCAGCGCCAGGCCGTGATCGGTCAGCGCCTGACGCAGGCCGTTCAGGCGCTGTTCGGCAAAGAGCAGATCGGACGGGGGCGCCAGGCACGCCAAGCGGCAATGGCCCAGGCCGATCAGGTGCTCCGCGAGCAGGCGCATCCCCTGGATGCTGTCCACATCCACAAAGGGAAAATTCAGGTCGTTCTCGGTGCGGCCAAAGGCCACGAAGGGAAAGCCGGTCTCCTCCAGGTAACTGATGCGCGTGTCTTGGCGCCGGGTGCGCACGATGACGAAACCATCCACCTGGCGGCTCTGCACCTTCTGGCGGTAAACCTGCATCTCGCGGTCGCCCGGCGCCTGGGTCGAAACGAGCAGGTCATAGCCGTGCTCGGCCGCCATGTTGCCGACGCCGGCCAGGAACTCGCTGAAGAAGGGGTCGGCAAAGCGCGGGCCAAAGGTGGGCAGAATCAGGCCAATGGTGTCGGAGCGGCGCTTCTGCAGGCGCTGCGCCAGCAGGTTGGGGGTGTAGCCCAGTTCGCCGGCCACGCGGCGCACCAGCGACTTCGTCTCAGGGCTGACGTCGTCGTAATCGGCCAGAGCGCGGGAAACGGTCGTAATGGACCTGCCGGTGCGTTGCGCAATTTCCTTGAGCGTAGCGGACATCGCCGTTCCTTCATCCAAAACTACCCAAAACTACCCAAAACCACCCAAACCCATCCAAGCCAAATCGAACCAGTCTGAATCAACCTGAACCCAACGAGACAAGGCCAGCGCAGAGGAGAACCAAAACGTTTCGGATGGTTCGTATCATACACCAAAACGTTTTGGTTGTCAAGAGGTTTGGCAATTTTTCGCCAGAATGGTTCATTGACACCCCAGGCCGGTCATGCTATAGTGGGCATGGCCTTGCGCCTGCCCGCGTGGGCGACCGCAAGGGTGCGCCCCTACAAATTGAGAAGATACTTCTTGGCCGCCCGCTCGGCGTTCGCCTGATGGTGAGGAGGCGCATGGGAAAAGTCATCGTGCTCGAAGCCCCCGCTGTGATCGGTTACGAGGAATACCCCGACCGGCCAACGACCCATTGGGGGTCACTGTTCGGACAGGAGACCGCCCAATCTCTGAACGGTTACGATTTGGGAGGAAGAACGATGAGACTCAGGACGGCCATCCTCGGCTGCGGCGGGTTTGCGCATCGCCATGCTGCGAACCTGGTGGGCCAGGCCAGCAAATTCGAGATTGTTGCCTTCTGCGACCGCCATCCAGAGCGGGCGCAGGCTCTCTCCGCTCGATACACGGACGGACGGGCCGCGGTCTTCAGCGATCATCATGCGCTGTTGGCGGCCGCGGCGTTGGACCTGTGCGTGGTCTGCCTGCCGCCCTACGGTCACAGCGACGAGGTGGAAGCGGCCGCGGCGCGCGGGGTTCACCTGCTGCTGGAGAAGCCGATCGCGCTCAGCTCAGAGCAGGCATGGCGCATGGTCGCGGCTGCGGAACGAGCGGGAATCAAGACCCAGGTGGGCTTCATGACCCGTTTTGGCGCGGCCATCGCGCGCTTCAAGCAGATGCTCGATGCGGGCGAGACCGGTCCGGTGGGCTTGATGAGCGCCCGCTACTTCTGCAACCAACTGCACGCGCCGTGGTGGCGTGATCGCGACAAGTCCGGCGGCCAGTTGGTGGAGCAGGTCATTCACCTGCTCGACCTGATGCGCTACGTGATGGGCGAGCCGGCGACGGTTTACAGCTTGCAGAACAACATGTTCCACCGTCACATGCCCGATTACACGATCGAAGATGGTTCGGGTACGGTCATCGGCTTCGAGAACGGCGGCATCGGCGTGGTCTACGCCAGCAACGGCGCGATTCCCGGCCGCTGGATCAACGATTATCGCATCGTGGCGCAGAACGTGACGGCCGACTTCACCGACGCTAACCATGCGAACTTCACCTACACGGCCGGTCCGCTGCTGCACACCGAGATCGTTTCTGCAGACGTGCCCTACCATCTGCAGGAGCTGCTCGATCTACACGCCGCCATTGTCGAAGACCGCCCCCCGGTCACGCCGATCCGCGAGGGCGCGCTGTCGCTCGACCTGGCCCTGGCCGCCAGGCAGTCTGCGGAGACGCGCAGCGTCGTGACGATAGCAAGGCCCTCACAGGCAGAGTAGATCGAGCAGGCGGCGCCAGCCCGAACGCGTGCTGTGCCAGGCGCGGTGCGCGTCAGCAGATCAAAACCTGCTGGCGCCAGGCGAGAATTGACAATGCACGCGATTTGCAGTATGACAAAGGCGTATAACCAACTCTGATCCGTGTGGATGTGAACCATGACAACATGCTTAGTGATCGGCGCTACTGGTTTCATTGGCGGACAAATTGCGGCGGTCGGCGCGATCTGGCGATGTGCCGGTTGAATGGTGGTCACCGGGATCTGGCCGACCGCCCCGGCTTGACCGCGACCTGGCCAGCGCGGCGGAGGTGGTGTTTCACGCGGCCGGCGCCTATCCGCATGGCGCGGCCAACCTGGCGCAGGAGATCAACGCGGCAGAAAGCCAGGTGCGCACCGTGTTGCAGGCGTTCGACGCTGCCGGCGCCGGTCGCCTGGTCTACACCAGCTCCTTCACCACCCTCGGCCCGCCGAACGCAGCCGGGGCGCCTGGCCGATGAACGCGATCCCTACCTACCCGGCTCCGCGCAGGAAGCCTATCACGAGGCCAAATGGGCCATGGAAGTCGCCGCGCTCCAGTCTGGCCTGCCGGTCGTGGCGCTCTGCCCCACGGCCGTCTTTGGGCCGGGTGATGTGCATCTTTCCGTCAGCCAAATTCTGCTGCTGGCGGCCAAGGGACGCATCCCGGTCTATGTAGATGCCACCTTCAACATCGTGGATAGCCGCGACGTGGCGCTGGCGCACATCGCCGCGGCCGAGCAGGGGCGGCCGGGCGAGCGCTACCTGCTGGGCGGCCACAATGTCACCCTGTTGGATAGCCTGGCGTTGACCGCGCGCCTGGCTCATGTGGCCCCGCCGCGCCTCAGGCTGCACCCGCGCCTGCTCGACGCCATCGTGGCCGTCGGCCAGGTATTTCCCATCCGCGGGCTGGGACATCTGCGCACCATGCGCCTCTGGCAGCCGTTCGACAATGCCAAAGCGGTGCGCGAACTGGGCCTGGCGCCGCGTCCCCTGGAAGAAACGGTGGGCGACGCGCTGACCTGGTTCAGGACAGTGGGTTATCTGTAGGTGGTCGCGTTCGATCTGCAACCGCTGCTCTTTGGGCTAATCGTCCTGCTGGCGCTGGTCGCCGGCGGAACGGTTTGGCTTGACCGGCGGCGACGCGGCCGGCGCCACCCCGGTTTTGATCTTTCCCTCCCTGCGCTGAACGAGGCGCCCTTTGCTGTGTTCTGGCTGACCGAGACCGGCGCCATCCCGTTTGCCAACCCGGCCGCGCAGCGCCTGCTGGGGCTGACCGCGGCAACGGGGACATTGCCGGAGGCCGAATGGGCGGATCAGCTGCTCGCCGATGCCGACGCGGCGCGGCATGACCCCGCGATCGCCGGCCGCTATCGCATCGTGCCGCTGCCGCCGAACCGCCTGCTGCGCTGGTGGGCCGGCGCCGGCGGCAAACTGATCTTCCTCTTCGACGCCACCGAGCAGCAGCGGGCCGAACAGGCCGCGCGCCAGTTGTTCAACGACCTGTCGCACGAGCTGCGCACGCCGCTGGCCACCATCCTGACCCACGTGGAGGTGCAAGGACTGGCGAACCTGCCGGAGGTGACGCGCCAGGAATCGCTGGGCCTGCTGCGCGAGGAGGCACAGCGCGCGGCGCGATTGGTCAACGGGATGCTGGAACTGGGCCGCCTGGAAACCGGCGGTGAGCTGACGTCGCGACCGGTTGATCTGCTGGCCGTGGCCGAGGCCGCGGTGCAGCAGATGATGCCCCAGGCCGAAGCCCGCGCCATGCATCTTTCGCTCGAGGCTGGTACGCCTCTGCCGGCCACAGCGGGCGACGCCGACCAACTGCTGCGCGTTTTCCTCAACCTGCTCGACAACGCCGTGAAATTTAGCCGGCCTGGTGACAAAGCCACGCTGGCGCTGCGCCGCGAACCGCCAGGCGTGCGCTGTGCCGTCTGTGACACCGGCCCTGGAATTGCAGCCCAACACCTGCCCTTCGTCACGCGCCGCTTCTATCGCGCCCATGCGCCGGAGCAGGCGGGCAGCGGCCTGGGGTTGGCCCTGGTCGCAGAGATCCTGCGCCGCCACGACAGCACACTGTACATCGAGAGTCGCACACAAGGGGATGCCACCGGCACCTGCGTCAGCTTTGTCCTGCGGGCCATGACCCTTGAGGATGGGCAACCATGAACGGAAAACGACGAACCTGGCTCCTGCGCCTGGGATGGGCGCTGGGCCTGCTGGCCCTGGCGATCGGCTACTGGCTCATTCCCATCCGTGGTCAGGTGACTTTCTCGTCGCAAACCGGCCCGTGGGATGAACCCTGGCCCCGCTGGCGCGTGAACCCGTCCACGCCGCAGGCGGGCGAAGCCTTGACCGTCCAGGTTACCGACCTGGTGGCCTGGCCCAACGTGCTGGCAACGGTCAACGGCCGCCCGATTTCGGTGCAACCCTGGGGAGATGGCCGCCTGGGCCGCTTCACGTGGGCCTTTGTTTTTCCGGCGCCGGCGGATGATGCGCTGGAGATCGTCTTCTACAGTCACTGCGACAGCGGCTGCCAGGAACGCAGCACGCTGAGGCTGGGCAAGCCGTCGAACGCGATCGCGCCGGCGGCCGATCTGCGGGCGAGCAAGCTGTGCGCCGTGGCGGCCAGTCCCACGCGTGATTGGCACGGCCGCAGCGGTTGGGATGTCGAGTTGACCTACGCCCGCCTGGCCGAGGAGCGCTTTGGGGCATTGACGATCTGGCCTGGCGTGTGCAGCAGGCGACGGCCAACGGGCTGCACGTGCTGGTGCGGGTAGATTATGACCAGGAGCAAACCCTGCCCGCGACCGGCGATCAGGCGGCGCTGACCGGGTATTTGGACTACCTGCGGCGCCTGGCGCGCGACGCACGGCTGGCCGGCGTCTATGGCTATGTCCTGGGCAGCGGCTTCAATCAAGCGAGCAGCAATGCGCAGGCCAACGGGCGCCCGGTGACGCCGGCGTGGGTTGCACGCCTCCTCGATGGCTATGGCGAGGACCCCAGTCACACAGACAACGCCGTCCAAATCATACGTGCCGAGCACCCAGGAGTACGCGTGCTGGTGGGGCCGGTGCGTCCCTGGAGCACCGATCAGGACAGCGACCGGCGCGCCGCCATTGACGCCCCCTGGCTCAACACGATGAACGCCCTGGTGGCAGCCCTGGACGAAGGCGCGCAAGCCAAACTGGCGGCTGGCTATGCGCTGGTCGCGCCGGACGGATTCGCCCTGCATGTCGCGGGGCGTGTCGGTGAACTGGGCGCAGCCGAGCCGTCCACCGATCAGCGCCGGGCCGATTGGAACGGCGCGCAGGCTGGCTTTCGCGTCTATCGCGACTGGCTCGACATCATCAACGCCTACGCGACCACGCGCGGGCTGCCGGTCTACATCACCGCCACCAATACGTTTGTGGCCGATGAAGGCGTGCCGCCGGCCCAGAACTACCCGACCGGCTGGCTGACGGCCGCGCTGGCGGAGATCAGCCGGGAGCCGCAGGTGCAGGCGCTGTGCTGGTTCCTGGACGAGGACCGCTCTGGCGACCCGCGTTGGGACCTCTTCAGCCTGACCCGGCAGCCCGGTCAACTGGCCGCGGCCGCCGCTGAGTTCGATGCGCTGCTGCGGGGCAATTCGACGCCGTAACGCACTCGAAAACTCCGGCCCCCAAGTTGACCCTGACAGATTTTTGGGATGAGCAAGCGATGACAAACCCAATGATTCGTGTGGTTCTGGTTGACGATCATCCCGCGCTGCGGATGGGACTGCGCATCATGCTGGAGCAGGCGACCGACATCCGGGTGGTGGCGGAGGCGGGCAGCGGCGCGGAAGCCCTGGCCTGCATCGAAGCCCTGCAGCCGGATGTGGTGGTGCTGGACTGCCAACTGCCTGGCATCAGCGGCATGGAGGTCGCCGCCCAGGTGCGCGGCCTGGGCCTGCCGGTGCATATCCTGGCGCTGAGCGCGTACAGCGATGACCAGGTGGTGCAGAGCATGATCCAGGCGGGCGCGCTCGGCTACGTGTTGAAGGACGAGGCGCCGGCGGTCATTGTCGCGGCGGTGCGTGCCGCGTCCCGCGGTGAAGGGCGCTGGAGCGCCGCCGTGGTGACTAAACTGGCGGCCTGGGCCGTGCGCCCGCCGCCGGCAGCTGAACTGACGGAGCGTGAGCGCGACGTGCTGCGCCGGCTCGGCCGCGGCTGGGACAATCAGCGCATCGGCGCCGAGCTGCACATCAGCGAACGCACCGTGCGCTTCCACCTGCGCAACATCTACGACAAGATCGGCGCCCACACCCGCGCCGAAGCCGTCGTTTGGGCTGTCAATCACAAACTATAGTTTGTCAGATAAAAATTTGGGGTTCACGATCCGGACTCGAGGCTTCAGCCGGTTATTCTGGGCTACGAGAGCCACCGGCTAAAGCCTCAAGTCCAGAAGATTATCTGAACATCTATGTAACTGCTCACCCTGCAAGTTGATTTGGACAGGATGAACAGGATGAACAGGATTCTTGCTCTGTGGTGTGCAAAACTATCGGCACGAGAGTTCGAATATCCTGTCAATCCTGTGAATCTTGTCTGAATTCCAGGCAGACCCAGCAGTTACCCCGGTGTGAGCCATTTGGTCCCAACCTGTTTGGGTTGGACTTTCATCCTGCCAAAACTGGCAACTTCTTCCTGTCGTCCTGCCCGTTGTCCTCACACCGCCCCCCGCGCGATACTCTCCTCACCCGCACCTGTTTCACGCGTTCCCCCCACCGGCATCACCCCCCTTCCCCTACAAATCCCCCCTCCCTGATCTCCGATCTCTGATCTCTGATCTCCAATCTCTCCCCAAGGACTAACCCATGCTTCGCACCGCCGACACACACCCCTGGCGCATCGCCGATACGAACTGGCTCCAAGTGGGCGCGCAGCTCGCGCTGGCCGGCCTCTGGCTGGCGCTCTTCCGTCCCGTGGGTGACTACCTGCTGATGATCCTCAGTCACGAGCACTACCACACCAACCAGATCATGCTGATCGGCATCCTCGTCCTGGCCGTGCAGCAGATGGTCGGTCGTCCGCTGCGTTTGCGCCTGGACGCGCCGCCGCGGCTGCACTGGCCGCCCCTGCTGCTGGCGCTCGGCGCCGCGCTCGGCTTCCTGATCGTCGAACGCTTCCTCGACGTCAACAGCTTCTCCGCCGTCCTGGCCGGCCTCGCCACCTACGGCCTGCTCGGCTTGTGGATGCCGCTGCCGGCCTGGCGCCGCAGCCTGCCCGTCGCCCTCCTGCTCATCGGCGTGCTGCCCTTTGGCGATCATCTGCAGACGTTCATCGGCTACCCCATGCGTATCGTCACCGCCGCCATCGTGCGTGACGGGCTGGCCGCGGTCGGCGTTCACACCGTGGGCGTTGACACCATCCTCGTCTTCGAAAACGGCATTTCCCAGGTTGACATCCCGTGCAGCGGCGTCAAGAGCCTCTGGTCTGGCATGATGTTCCTCCTGGCCGCCACCTGGATTCGTCACAAACCGATCAACCTGCGCTGGCTGCTGGTGGCCGGCGTGTTTGGCGGGCTGCTGTTCGCCGCCAACCTGGCCCGCGTCGCCGCCCTGGTTGTCGTTGGCCCGGTGGCCGGCTGGCCGCTGCTGGCCGAGATGCTGCACCTGCCGCTGGGCGTGCTCGGCTTCGCGGCCGCCTGCGCCGCGGCCGTGGCCCTGCTCGATCGCTGGGTGGTGAGCACAGCGCCGTCGGCGGTTGCGCGCAGCGCCCGTCAACCCGCCTGGCTGACGCCCGCGCTCATCATCGCGGTCGCGGCCCTGGCCTGGCTCTACACCCCGCGGCCCGCGGACAGCGCCGGCGCCGCCATCACCCACTGGCAGTTCCCTGCGGAACTGTCCATCCAACCGCTGCCGTTGACCGCCGCAGAGCGCGACTGGCTCATGCGCGACGGCGCGGAGGCGGCCGAACGCTGGCGCTTCGACTGGCGCGGCCTGCGCGGCTCCTTCATCATCGTCACCAGCCGCACCTGGCGCGCCCATCATCAGCCGGAGCGCTGCTTCGAGGTCTACGGCCTGTCGCTGGACGATTCGCGCACGCATCTGGTTGACAGCGACTTCCCCCTGCGCTTCGTGGCCCTGGGCGATGGCGACCATCACAGCGTGCTCAGCGCCAGCTACTGGTTTCAATCCACCACGGCCACCACCGATGACTACGGCGCGCGCATCTGGTCTGATCTGTCAACGCAGCGCACGCGCTGGGTGCTGGTGTCCATTCTTTTCGATAGCGTGGTTGACCCATCTGCCGTGGATGTTGCCGCGCTCTACCGCGGCCTGCAGCAGGCCGTTGCACAGAATTTGGTGGATTCGTAATTGTTCCGGCTGCGCGGCGGCCCAGGTGAGCGATTGAAATCGCGCCTGACGGGCGTACCGCCGGGCGTCCACCTGCGTGGACGCAATGCACTACTAAGGAGATTGATCAATGACAGACACATCGCCTTCTAAATTTCGCCGTTTCGTCACGGCCTCGTTCTGGGGTTACGGCCTGTTTTGGTCGTGGAACCTCATCTTCCTGGCCTTCATGGCCTTCGGATTCGCCCCTCAACTGTTGCCCAACCTCATCAACAGCGTGCGCACGACCCAGGCGCCGCCGGAGTTCCTGCTCTACGCGCTGTTGATGACGCTCATCCCGCTGGCCGCCGTCGTGCTGGGACTGACCACCCTGCGCCGTGAGCCGCGCAAGCTGCTGGTGCTCGGCTACGGCGTCGAAGGCCCGCTCTTGCTGCTGCTCCTGGCGCGCTTCTTCGTCGTGCGCCAGGCCACGGCCGCGATTTCGCTGACGCTCGCCCTGGCCGGTCTCGGCCTGCTCACCCTGCTCTGGCAGCTCCTCGACCGCAAGATCAACGAGCGCGGGCCGTGGGCGTCTGCGCTGCGCCTGGCCGGCCTGACCCTGATGCTGATCCTGGGCGTGTACGCGGCCGTGTGGCTCGCCTTCTATGTCGTTCCCCTCACAACCCTGGTTGTGGAAAGCCTGCTGCGTTTCCTGGGCGAGATGTCCCAACATCTGCGCGAGCTTTACCAGGCGCTGACCAGCCCAACCTTCTGGCGCGACCTGCTGCTCAACTGGCAACTGCTGCCGCTGATGGTGTTTGGCGGCCTGCTGGCAGCCTATTCTGGCACCCTGTTGGTGGCCCTGCCCATCGCGGTAACGGTGATCTACGCCCGCGCCTGGCTGGCCGGCCTGGCAACGGCCCGCGCCCGCCTGGGCCGACCCCTGGCTGCGCTCGTACCGGTCGCGGTGCTCCTGCTGGGCGGCGGTCTGCTGCTGCTGCTCAACCGTCAGCCGCAGGGCAAGGCGTTTGCTCTGCTGGCGCAACCGCCCGCCTCCCCCATCGAGGCCCAGGCCCTGCTCAACCGCCAGGACGAGATTCGCGCCGGCCTGCTCAACGCCTACCTGGCCCCTCAGCGCTACATCAGCGCGGTGGGCGAGGTGCGCCATGTGCGCGATCTGTACGCAGAAGCCTTCCACATCCCTTCCGATCAGGCCGGGCGTGTGCAGGCCCTGTATGAATCGGTGGCGCAGCCGCTGCTCTATCAACCGGTCGAGCCGATTCAGCCCAATGCCGGTTGGGACAACCAGGCCCTGCAGCGTGAACCGGCGCAAGCCGCCGAACTGTACGAATCGTTCTTCGACCGGCCGCTGGTCGAAGCGGAACGCCCGGCCGTGGTGGCCGCGGTGCGTGCCACCTGGAACGTAGACGCGGCCATGAGTGCCTGGCAGGCGGTGGATGATCGCGAGGTGCGTCTCCTGCGCCAGGAGGTGACTGTCACCCCACAGGGCGATTGGGCCGAGATCGAGCTGATCGAGGTCTACCAGAACGTCACCGCGCTGCGGCAGGAGGTGGTCTACTACTTCAGCCTGCCGGAGTCGGCCGTGGTCACCGGGCTGTGGTTAGGCCCCAGCGCGGACCGCGAACATCGCTTCGCCTATCGCATTTCCCCGCGCGGCGCGGCCCAGGCCGTGTACCGCAACGAGGTGCGCCGCCAGATTGACCCCGCGCTGGTGGAGCAGATCGGCCCGCGGCAGTATCGCCTGCGCATCTTCCCCATTGATCCGCAGCAGATCGAATACGAACCGAACAGCCTGCGCGGCACGATCCAGGAAGGCGAACCGCTCTACATGTGGCTCACCTACCGCACCCTGGCCGTCGAAGGCGCCTGGCCGCTGCCGCAGATGAGCGAAAAACTCAACGTCTATTGGGATGACGCCACCGTGCGCCTGCTCAACGGTCAGCCGCTGGCGCTGGGCGCTGCGGCCGACGAAATCTGGCTGCCGGCCAGCGCCCCGGCCGCCAATGCCGGCGCGCCGGCGACGCACCGGGTTGATTTCCCCGGCAACCGCACGGTCATCGCCCGCCCGCTCAGCGCAGCCGTGCAGCCCGGCCTGCCGGACAAGGTGCGCCTGGCCGTGGTGCTCGATCGCTCGCGCAGCATGGCCGATCAGCAGGCCGCGCTCGAGGCGTCGTTCGAACGCCTGCGGGCGCTCCTCAGCACAGGCGCGCAGGTTGATGTCTACCTGACCGCATCGTCGTTCCGCGGCGAAGCGCCCTCGCTGGTGCGCCTGGAGGACTTCGACGCCCGCTCCATCCTGACCTTCGGCGGGCAGAACGCGGCCGAGCTGCTGGCGCAGTACACCGATCTGCGTCGCGACCGAACTTATGACGCGGTGCTGGTGCTGACAGACGGCTCTGGCTATGCCCTCGGCGAGGGCGACGTGACCGTGGCCCCATCGCCGGCGCCGGTCTGGCTCGTTCACCTGGGCGGCTTCCCGCTCGGCTACGATGATCCGACCCTGGATGCGGTGCAGGCCAGCGGCGGCGGCGCCGCGGCCAGCGTGGATGAGGCGTTGACCCGGCTTGCCATCGGGCTGAGCGGCCAGGCCGAAGGGGTCATCACCGACATCGTGGATGGCTACGAATGGCTGACCCTGTCCACGGAGATGGCGAACGCGCTGAGTTCGGTTGGCCCTGAGGCGCTGGCCGACGCCAGGCAGTTTGCGCCCTTCGCCGCGCGGCGGCTGATCCTGGCCGAGATGCAGGCCGGGCGCAGCCGGATCACCGACCTGGCCCTGCTCGACCGCCTGCACGCGGTGGCGGTCAACGACAGCATCGTGACGCCGCTGTCTTCGATGATCGTGCTGGTCAACGCGCCGCAGGAGCTTCTGCTGGACAAACTGGAGGCGCAGGACGATCGCTTCCAGCGCGAGCATGAGGATGTGGGCGAGACGATTGCCGCGCCGCCCGTGGCTGCCGTGCCGGAGCCAGAGGAGTGGCTGCTGATCAGCCTGATGGCCGGACTGCTGGTTTGGTACGGCCGATCGAAACGGAGAGAGACTCGCCTGGACGCCGCGGTCCAGTAAAGATGGGGTACACGGATTAACACAGTCTGAGCGACTCTTGACAGGTCGCGCTGGTCTTGTTACAATGCGCGCCGCCAGCAACCAGCACAATTGCGGGAGGCGCTCATGTCAAAACCGATTACACCGGCGGTCAGCGGACAGGAAATCGTCCGTTGACCGCCGGCTCATCCTTCATCAAGCCGCAGTACGGCGGCCGCTGCTTTGCCGACCTGCCCTCCACGATTCAGTACCTGTTGACCGGCGCAGGCCGCGCGGCGCTGGCGCCGGAGATCATGGCCGGGCTGGCCGACCGCTACGACACGATCATCTTCATGTTCATTGACAGCTTCGGCTGGCGCTTCTTCGAGCAGGCGGCGCCCGATTATCCGGCCCTGCAGCGTTTCGTGCAGCACGGCCGGGCGGAGAAGATCACCGCGCAGTTCCCCTCCACAACTGCCGCGCACGTCACCACCATCCACAGCGGCCTGCCTGTCGCGGCCAGCGGCGTCTACGAATGGTTCTACTATACGCGGGAGGAGATGGAAATCCCCCTGTTGATGATCGAGATATGAGAGATTGGCGACTGTGATTTGTCGTTTCGCGGGAGTTTGGGTTACAATACAAGCCCCTGGATCACTTCCCATCAATGCACCGTTTCGATTCAATCAAGGAGGATTTGATGAAGCAATTGCGTTTTCTCACCATCATTGCGGCCCTCGTCCTGCTGGCAGCGCTACTTGGCTCTGCTGCGCTGGCCAATACGACCGCCGTGTCCACGGCCGCAGGCCCTGCGGACACGTTCAACCTCACCCTGCTGCACACCAATGACACCCATGCCCGCGTGGACGGGCAGAGCGGAATCGGCGGCTCGGCCCGCCTGGCAACCACCATCAACGAGTTCCGCGCCGCCAACAACAATGTCATGTTGGTAGATGCCGGTGACCAGTTCCAGGGTACACTGTTCTATCGTTTGTTCAAGGCCGACATCATCACCCAAACCATGAACCTGCTTGGTTACGACGCGATGACCATCGGCAATCACGAGTTTGACGATGGCCCCGGCCAACTGGCTCGCCTCATCAACGGCGTCAACTTCCCTGTGGTCAGCGCCAACATTGACGCCAGCGAAGAGCCGCTCCTCGCCGGACTCATTGCGCCTTCGGCGGTCGTCACAATCAATGGCGAGCAGATCGGCGTGGTGGGTGTCACCACGCAGGAAACACCCATCCTGTCCAGCCCTGGCCCCAACGTCCACTTCTCGGACGAAGTGGCGGCGGTACAGGCGGCTGTGGATCAGCTCACGGCCCAGGGCATTAACAAGGTTGTGGTGCTGACGCACATCGGCTATGTTGAAGACGTCGCGCTGGCGCAGGCCGTGCATGGTGTGGACATCATCGTCGGCGGCCACAGTCACACCTTCATCTATACACCAGAGACGGCGCCTGTCAACGGTGACATACCGGTTGGCCCGTATCCGACGGTCGCCAATGGCACCGACGGCAACCCCGTGCTCGTGGTCACCGCCTTCCAGTGGAGCCGCTACCTCGGTCATCTGGATGTCACCTTTGACGAGACCGGCGTGGCGACGGCCTGGGGCGGCGATCCCATCTACATGGGCGCCGCAGTGGCGCAGGACCCGACCGTGCAGGCCCTGGTAGATTCCTATCGCGCCGAAGTGGACGTGCTGCGCAACACCTTCATTGGCGAAACCACGGTCGAGCTGCCCATCATTGTGGGTGGTCAGCAGATCTGCCGCGCCGGTGAGTGTCTGATGGGCAACCTGGTGACGGACGCCATGCTGCGCCGCGTCAACATGATTGACCCGAATATGCACTATGACTTTGCCATCACCAATGGCGGCGGTCTGCGTGCACCGATTGACGTCGGGCCGATCAGCATTGGCGAAGTCTTTGAAGTGCTGCCCTTCGGCAACACCATTGCTACGTTTGGCTTGCGCGGCAGCGATGTCGTGGCTGCCCTGGAAAACGGCGTCAGCCGTGTGGGCCTCGGCAGCAATGGCCGCTTCCCGCAGGTCAGTGGCATCCGCTTCAAGTTCAATCTGAAGTTCCCGGTTGGCTCCCGCGTGAGCGAGGTGGAAGTCTGGGATGGCACAAGCTACCAGCCCATCGAGCCGGATCGCGTCTACAACGTGGCCAGCAACAACTTCATGCGCCTCGGCGGTGACGGCTATACGGTCTTCTTGACCAACGCCATCAACCCGTACGACTTTGGGCCGGGGCTTGAAGATGCCGTGATGGACTACGTCACCGTCATGTCGCCCATTACGCCCATGATTGAAGGACGTATCACCCAAGTCACCGTCACCGATGCCATCCAGGTCGTCCCAACCACCGCGATGGTGGGCGAGACGGCTACCGTTAGCGTGAGCACCAGCAACACCGGTGGCGTGAATGGTATCATGCACATCGTCCCCTTCGATGCGAACCAGGTTGAGTACGTGGAAGGCAGCGCCACGAACGGCGCCTTCCCGGTGCGCGTACCCCTGAACGTGGCGATGAACCTGCTGAAGAATGGCGGCGCCGCGGCCCTCAAGGCGGCTGCACCTGAGACCAGCGGCGTGGTTGCTGTGGCCTGGGTTGGCAATCAGGCGCCTGATCAGACCGTGGCGTTTGACTTCCAGCTCAAGGTTCTGCCAGGCGCCGCGGGCGCCGGTGTCAACCTCACCGTGAAATCCTACGTGCTGAACACCGAAGTGGGCTCGGCCACGACCACGCTCAGCGTGCCGGCGCTCAACGCCTATGAGATGACATTCCAGAACGGCGCCAATGGCTACAGCGGCACCGATGACACCTACCTCGATGCCTGGATGTCCACAACGACCTACGGCGCGGGGAGTAACTTCTACATCCGCCAGCCGGGCATCAAGACCGCGCTGGTCAAGTTCGACCTATCGAGCGTCACCGCGATGGCGCAGGTCAGCCAGGCCCAGATCGGTCTTTACGTCACCTATGGCAGCGGCAACGCCGTCACCATGGAAGCCTACGAAGTCACCAGGGTTTGGGCGGAAGACAGCGCAAGCTGGATGGACGCCGCGGCCGGGATGCCGTGGGAAATGCCGGGGGCGATGGGCCCCAGCGATCACGCCGCGACGTTCAGCGACCGCGTCTCCTTTGGCGGCGGCGGGCGTTGGGTCTGGTTCGACGTGACCAGCTCGGCCCAGATGTGGGTCGGTGATCCGGGCAGCAACAACGGCATCGTCATCATGGGCAGCGGCGCGACCAACTCCGAACTGGAGTTCACCGCGTCCGAGTACGTCGTGACCTTTGTACGACCGCAGCTCAAACTGATCTACCAGGCGCCGTGAAGCAATCAAGGCGGGGCGTGGGAACACATCCTGCCTGCATGAGATTGGCACAGGCATAGAGACGGAAGAATCAAACAAGGCACCGGGCTGCCGATCTGATCGAAAGCCCGGTGTTGTTGATGCGCCTATGGCAGCGCTTCCGTGATGCGGCCCTGGCAGCGATCGCCAGGGGGTGGTCGGAGCATAACGAGATTGCGTATACGGAGGCGTAGGTCCGTGGTCTCAGAGAAGCTGGACCGGGAGTCATAGAAGTCGCCACGCAAGAATCAGCTTGAAGCCCTGGCCTGCTCGTCTCGCGCCATGCTCTCCTCCCACGTCAGGCCGGCATCCAGGTCCGGTATCAGGAAGCGGACGCCCTGGTTGTCGTTGGGATTGAGCCGCAACATCAGGGCGAACACCTGATGCGCCGCGTGCGTCTGGCCCAGACGCCAGAGACAAAGCCCCTTGCCGTGCAGCGCCCGCATATAGGGTCGCGAGTCCAGGTCCAGCCAGAACGGCCCTTCGTACGTCTTCGGATCGCCAATCGTGCGCGCCAGGGCGGCCGCCTCGCCGCGCTCGTAACAGGTCAGCGCGTCTTCCACCCGATTCTCCTCGAAGCGCAGGATGCCCAG
The DNA here is from genome assembly GCA_016719785.1 of Candidatus Amarolinea dominans. Lineage (NCBI taxonomy): Bacteria > Bacillati > Chloroflexota > Caldilineae > Caldilineales > Candidatus Amarolineaceae > Candidatus Amarolinea > Candidatus Amarolinea dominans. Next base: position 74,948 of record JADJYJ010000014.1, on the reverse strand, counting down.
GTGCACCCAGGCGTCGGCGTGACCCGGATCCAGACGCAACGCCTCCCGGTAGTATGCCTCGGCTGCGACGTTCCACTTGACCCAGCGGTGATCCATGCCGCGGTCGAACAGGTACTCACCCCAGGCTCGACGCATCGCCTCGTCGTCATCTAGAAGCGCCGGCCGATAATCACGTGGAGGACGCGGGGAAGCGTGAGGGTCAGGCCGCACCTCCATCGTGCGTTCGAGGCTATCCACAGTCTTCTCGGCCAGCCAGATGCTGTGCTCCCCGACGATAAAGCCGAGGTCGCCGCGCAGAACGACCTCCAGCGGGTCAGGAGGCAGCGGGTCGCTATAGGCGCCCCGCACGACCAAACGGGGGATCAGGTAGTAGTCGGGCAGGCCGTCGCGCGCTTCACGCAAGACCTCGACGGCTGCATCGGTCAGCGCCTGGTTACGCGCCGCCATGGCGGACTCATCGCGTGTGTCCTGACGCGCCAGTTCGATGGCATAGCGTCGTTCTGTCACGTCGAGCACGCGCACGATCAGGGCGTCGTCGGTTGTGGCGCCCTGCTGGCGGAGCCAGTCCGCCAACGTAGGGTTTGGTAGGAAACCCCAGGCGCGCTGGCCAAGCCGCAGATGATCGATCTGGGCTGGGATCGTGAAGCCATCGCCCGCGACGAGCGTTACCTCGTGGGGTCGCGCAAGGACATCGGCAAAGAAGGTTGGCCAAAACGCCAGCAAGTCCTCCTCGTGGAGGATTACCTGGCCGGACGCCAGATCCAGGTCGGTCAACGGCTGGCGGAAACAGTTTGCGGCCAGGCTATGCGGCCACCACACGTAGTGCGCCGGCCGGCCGCCCAGGCTGATCGCCAGGGGTAAGTTGCCCAGCGTGTTGCGGATCGTTACCTCTGGCTTGGCGGTATCTACCGGTCGCAGCAGGCGCACGCGCGCCAGGATTTCGGTCAATGTAAGTGCCCGCTCCGCGAGGCGCAACACCTCGGCGACGGTTTGGGAAATCGAGAGGCTCATGAATACTCCTTTGGTAACTGCAGTTCAAGCTGACCACAAACAGAATATCACAGTTCATGGGTGGTGTCAATCAAAAAGCCGGCTATTTCTGATTGACAGCAACCCGTTCCCGCGCTACGATACGGGCGCATTAGAGTTTATGTACAATAAGAAGCCGTGTAACGACATCCCTCCGCCGCCCCTGAATCATCCCAACTGGTGGGGCGTACACGCCATTTCGACGCACATTTCTTGATGTCAGTGGGGAAAAGCCCTATTGTGCATAAACTCTATTGCACAGTGAAGGAGCCATGTTCACAGCCCACTGCCTCACGCCGGCGGCCGCCGGCAAGACAACCTGTGTGCTGAACGCTGCCCGGCAGGCGGCTACAAAGGCCGGCCGGCATTGTACTGGAGTTTTAACGGAGAAGCAACTGATGACTAAAGTTGTCCACCTGCGTGACGTCATGAGCGAGATGCAAGTGATGAACGACGAGTGTCTCGCCTTCTTGAACCGGGTCACCGGCGAGCTGTGTACACTCGCCGGCGAGGAAATCCGCGCGGTCGAGGGAGATCGTGACCTGGAGGAGTATCCAGATTGGCAGCACGACGACATTCGTCAGGCTGACGAGATCCTCAACTCCGAAGACTGGCTGGAACTGCCAACTACGTACGACATCCACGAGTGGGAGATCATGCGAGATTTCTCCGACACCGTGGACGATGAGCGGCTGCGCAACGAACTACTTGACGCCGTCCACGGCAAAGGTGCATTCCGGCACTTCAAGGATACGATCCATTACCGCGGCATCGAAGATGCCTGGCAGCGCTTCCGTGATGCGGCCCTGGCAGCGATCGCCAGGGGGTGGCTGGAGCGGAACGAGATTGCGTATACGGAGGCGTAGGTCCGTATTCAAGGACGACGCTTGCGGCTAGTTCTTGGAATGCTCGGCACCAGGGAGATTAACAGCTTCGTTCGGCACTTTGCAGCGTCAAGGTCAGGTTGATTTGCCGGCTCACCCACCGTTGCCGTCCTGAGGCTGCTTCGCCCAGCGCGCCCAGAGTTGCCCGAATGTCTTGGGTAACGCGGGGAAGTGCTCGGCATAACCTAGCTCTTGCCAAATGGAGATCATGCTATCGCAAAACCAAGTCGTCTCCCCCACGTAGCCATCTTCCGCGCGCAGCCGCAAACGTCTCCTGCCCGCGCGTCGATGCGCTTGGCGCCTGTGCCGCCAGCCCCGTCGCGATCAGCTCGATCTCGTAGTCAGCCTCCTTGCTCTGTCCGTTCATCTTCTGGTCCATTTTCTGTGAGATGCTGCTGCACCTGGGCATTATCACCGATCGTCAGTCCTTGAGTCGGGCCGTGGATGTGGATCTCGTATTTAGATGCACCGGATGGCTCGATGGGTTTGACTGGCTGATCCGGCTCCTCGGGTGCAAGCCCTGCCTTCTCCGCGTAGTATGCCATTAGCCGCTTGGTCAGCCGGTCGTACTCGCCCTGGCTGGTGAACTTGAGCCGCTCCAACAGGAGTTCCCGGATCTTGTCGTGGAACTTCAGGCCATACGGGTGGCGCTCGACGAAGGAGTGCCGACGGAGCAGATCGTAGATCCTGCGCGCGTCCGCGAGGTTGACTTCGAGGATCACCTTGACCGTCTCGGGGTCGAACCAGCGCGCCACCACGCCCTTCTCGTTGACCAGCATGCACAGCCAGCTTCTGACCCACCATCGTCTTGCCGATGCCCCCGGGGCCGTAGATGTTGAGCAAATGATACGCCGTGCGGCAGGCGACGAGGTCGTCGAAGAGCTCGACCTCGGTCTGGCGGCCGACGATGAATTGCTTGATTGGTGCCATGCTCGCATCTCCAGATTATTCCTGTCAGCCAACCACATTGCGTGCTAGATCGGCCAGTTCGTGACTCGTTGCGTCTACTCGCCAACCACTAGTCCCCACAAAGTGTTCAAAGCATCTTCAGAGCGTGTATGCTCATCGAGAAAGGTGCGCACGCTTTCGATGATCGCTGCTCGGGCAGGTCCCTCACCTAGTGCAATCAGGGCCTCAGAGGCGGCTAGCCGTACGCGAGTATCAGAGTCTGTCAGTGCGCTTAGTAGGTCGTTGATGGTTGCTTCATCTGACTGCCGCAGCTTTCCTAGAGCATTGGCAGCGCACATGCGGATCAGATGATATTTGTCATGCATTGCCATGCGGCACGCGGCTACGACCGTAGGAGTAGCTCGATATCCGAGTTCGGCTAGTGCTAGCAGAGCCTCTTCCTGCACATCACGGCTATCATCGCTTACCAGATCGATCAAGATTCGGGTTACAGAAGAATCTATGTACTGTATGGTTTCACGCACACGGCGAGCTGTTCGGCGACGAATCTCGCTGTTCGCTGATCGGAGCAGGACAAACAGGGTCTCATAGGCCTTCACTGACTTCGCTCCTATTTCGAGGAGGGCACACGCGGCAGATAACCTAACAAACTGATTAGCGTCGTCAAGCGCCTCTTCAAGTGCACCAACAACATCAAGTTCAGGCGTTCCACACTCGACCAGTGCCTCGGTTGCAAACTTTCGCACGGACACATCCGAATCCTTCAGTGCTTGGGCGAGACCGAGACTGATCATTGAACTACGGATCGACAATTGCTTGAGTGCCAAGGCGGCATTGCGTCGTACAGCACGATTCCTGTCTGCCAATGCTCCAACTAGCAAATCAATCACTCGATTGTCAGTGGTGGGAAGGCTTCCCAACGAACGAATGATAGCAGCCTTGACAGACAGGTTGTTATCGCCTTCAGCGGCTTCGAGTAGGAGCTCCGTAGTCTCGACGGGAAAGACCGCTCCGACATCGACAATCACCTTGACAGCACGACGGCGTTCGTCTGTGTCTACGTCGTTCAACGTCTTGCGGAGTGCAGCAATCAACCGCTGACGGCTATCCTCCCCCCAGTGGATGAAACCTGTGGCTGCTTCCTTGCGCACAGCTCCATTAGGGTCCTGAGACGCAGCAAGCATTCCACCGACCACTTCGTCGCCAGGTTGACGCAGTGTGCCGAGAATGCGAGCTGCCAGCTGACGAACGGCAATGTCATCATCTTGGGCTAAGAGGTTCAGTAATGTGATTTGTACATCGCGCTCGTATTCGACAATGGGACTCAGCGCGAGGGCAGCGCGGGCACGAATTCCACCGTTCGGATGATACAAAGCTTGTAGAAGGGCAGCGCCCACATCCGAGTCACGGACAAGCCCAAGTGCGTCCAACGAGCGTATGGCTGCGCGCTGTACATCAACACTGGGGTCTCGTAGAGCATTCAATAACCGGGCTTTCAGTGCCGGCTCGGATGATCGGCCTAGTTTTCCCAGCAACTCAAGAACGCTGCTACGCACCCATGCGTGATCATCGTCCAGCAGTGATATGATGCGCTCGACCACATGAGGTGCACTGTCGGTGCCGCGCATAGCTGCTAGAATCCTGAACAACTTTGAGTGCAGCAGCCCAAAGGTGCCACTATACCATAACGGTATCAACTCATCCAGAATCTTAGCTCGAAGACTGGATGCAACTGACACATCATCTGCCAAACAAGCAGCGGCCAGTACAAGCGACTGGTGTAGCACATCGTGATGTGGTGGCTTAAGACTGTATAACTCATCGACCAAACGAGTGCCATCGGCCACCGATTGCATCGCGACATGGCTTGCCATGAGTAGCACCACCTCGCGCCAGCGCGGATCGTTCACGTAGCGACTCAGGTCGATTGAGCCTTCGTGCCATTGCTTGGCTAATGCTCGTCCACTGAAATACTCTGCAAAGCTGAGATGCAGGAAGGCGTAGATGGGTCGATGGAACTCATCGACACCCACATCGATTAGTAGGCCACTGTGCTCACTGAGGAAATCCAACCAGGCGCCACCAAGGTCACGTGCTTCTTGCTCGGAGCAACCGCTTGCTCCCTGTATCAGATTGACGACACGTGGTTTGAGTTCATCTAGACGAATCGCCTCGGTTAGCCCCATTTCGACCATGTGCTGCGCCAGTGGCGCAAGCACCTCCAACATTTCGCTCATATCCAGTCTGTCTTCGATAGGCCGTCCGTGTTCCGCTGGCCAATCTTCCAACAAGGTCTCAGCTGCAACCTCATACAACTCGACCCGTCGCTTTGGAATCTCCTTGCCTTTCCAGTCCATTAAGGCAATGATCGCCAGCAGCAATGGGGTGCCTGCCAGTTGGAAGACCTGGTACTTATCCATCAGTCCTTCTAACAGACGGTTGGCCCGTCGTTCCAACTCGAAATCGTCGGACACCCCTTCTACCAGCCGATAAACCGCTCTATACCAGTTTCGCACAAAATGTGCGATCTCCTCCGGTCCAAATGGCTGCAAAGTGAAATGGCGGAAACCGGTGGCTATCTGTGCGCTACGATAGCCAACAATCCGACTAGTCACTATGATATGAAAATCGGAGAACTGAGCGGCAAATGCCTCGATAGCATTACGTACCTCGCGTCTCCTACGTGAATCGGCCACTTCATCGAGGCCATCGAGAAGGAGCCAGCCCTGGTCATTCGCCAGCAACCGCTCAAATAGTGCCCGATATTCGGGAAGATGCCATTCTCGGATATACTGGGCTAGGCCAATACCCGGTTGCCGCTCGAGCACGGTGGCGAAGTTAGTGAGGCGTATGAAAATAGGCAACACATTGACTGCTAGACTGTGCTCTTTCGGATTACCAGTTGACCTTAGAGTTTGGGCTATCATCCAGCGCAGCAGTGTGCTTTTGCCAGCCCCAGGTTCGCCCAGAATCACAACATGCGGTTGAGCTGTGATTCCGTCTAGCCCTACCAGGCGCGGATCCGGCGAGTGAATGGCCTGAAAGCCGCGTACGCCACTCATCACAAATTGGGTCTGGAGAGGTGCATCCAGTTCCGCCCGCAAGGGAACGAAGAGTTCATCGAGCGGAATACTAAGTGCGCGACCCTGCACCCGAGGAGCAATACCCCCCAATGGCACGTGTCCGTATTGCCGCCGCAGAAAAGCCACGTATCGTCCATCGATTAACTCTAGAATGGATCCACGCTGTTCCACGACTTGCTTGAGGCGACCAAGCTGACCTCGACGCTGCATCAGTGCCACGAATTCGCGCGCTTTGGCTGTCTTGCCTTCACCCCGCAAATCATCGAAGTCTACGCCCAAGTCCGCGCAAAGAGTTCGCAACTCTTCTAAGTCGAAGCGTTCACATAGTTGTCTGCGAAGGACAGCTAGATCATCAGCAATCACGTGCCTGTCCTCTCCTTAAGACAATATTCCCTGCGACCTTTGGATGATCGTATGGAAACGATTCAATTGGCCACGACGTTGCATCAGCCTAACCAACTCCCGGCTCTTTGCGGATCGACCCTCACCTCGCAGATCATCGTATTCAACGCCCAAATCGAAGCAGAGGGTGCGCAGTTCCTCCAGATCGAAATGGCCAATCAGTAGCTGATAGAGTTGTTGGGCAAATGCATCTGTATCGACAGATGCCTCTGCTGTTGACATCGTATCTTCTCCCCCACCACTTCCAAAGCATTGTGTTACTTGCAGTTGATCACCAATGACGATACCTTGACCTTCACCAATGTGGATCTCATATTTGGATTTTGGTTCGGTTGATTGTTGGTCTTTCGCAGTCGGCATGCGGTTGAATAGCTTGTGCAAGTCGGCGACGACCTGGGTAGCGAGATGATCGGGGTTTTGGAAGGACGAGACCGTGTGGTGTGCCTTTAATTCGCGTTTGAGTCCTTCCAGTTTAGCGACATTCTCTGGCTCTATCTCCATGTGAAACGGCACGACCGGCACACTCTCGTCTTTAAGGTAGACCAGACAGGGAATGTCTCGATATCGCGCTCGGCGGTACTCGGCTTCGGTGATACCGGAACCGTAGCGGTGGGCGAAGATGCCAATGTAGACGTCGCTGCGATCTACTTCGGCCAAGCTGACATCCTTGGGTGTCTCAGGTCGGCTGCCAAAGTATTCCATGCCGGCGAAGGCGGTGTCTTGCATACGGTACAATGCCTTCTCAACGGCCTCGCGCTCGGATTCCAGGTCAAGCCAGGTAGAACTAAGAAAAACGCGGGGCGGCTTTCCCATCATTTTGCTCCTGTGTTTGAGTAATAAACTCGTCCATCTCCGACTGATGAATGTTGAGACTGTCGTAACGGTCACGTGGACGGTGGACACATTCTTCAGTTCGGCTGACTTCTTTGTGTTTCAAACTTGGCGGTTCGGCCAGTTAATCCACAGCGTTGGCACCCATAACACTTGAAGGGACTGACACAGATTCGCCGGCTTGGATCGTTGCGGCCAATTGGATCAATGTGTCAATAGCATCCTCGACCCATTCCTCCCAGCCGTTCTCCCGCCGGTAGTCGATCAAGTACTGGCAAAGAAAGTGGGCATTGTGATCCTGTCCGTGTGAAACAAGCTCGGCGATGCGTTCAGCCAGCATTTTGATGCTCTCCAAGTAGCGCTCTTCGTCTTCATATTGCCGGGCGATCACCGCGGCCGTGGCATAGTAATTGTACGCACCAGAGGCCCCTTGCTCAAATACCGCGTCACCCAGAAGCCAGGCCATGTTCACCAACCACCGGCCGTAGCCGTGCTCCTGGGCCAGCTCCCACGCTGGACGCAGGATCTCGACAAGCTGCTCCTCGGATCGTCCTTGGGCCTTGGCGATCATCGCCAGCTTGTAGATGGTCTCCACCTGGGCGTGGGTATCTTGCCGCTGGCGCTGCAAGGTCAGGGCTTCCTGCAGCAGGACGTCAGCCTCTGCCCAGCGCTCTTGCCTCATGCGCAGCGTGCCTAGCGCGCCCAGCGCTGTGTCTTGTACGTGCAGGTCTTGCTGCTCTCGGCCGATTGTTCTTGGGTACGGCCTTTCGCTCGTTCACGCATTGCTAGCCTCACTTGAGCATCGGTACAAGTCATCTTATCCTCCCTCTCCTTCATGATCAGAGGAAGTTTACCTGACCTGCCTGCTGCTTCCTAGTGGGCAGTTCTAATTGTCGTCAATGAGTAATTATAGTTGTCGTTGAACACCCCAGCATCAGCGCTTGGCCCCGCAGATCGGCTAGCATCTCGTACAGGGCCAATGCCTCCTGGTAGTACGGACGCGCCCGGTCAAGCTTCCCCTGCAGCTGGCATACCGCGCCCAGGTTGCCGAGCGCCTGCGCCTGGCCGCCCAGGTGCTGCACCTGCTGGGCTGCCGCCAGGCTCTGGGTGTAGTAGTCGATGGCCTGGTCGAGCTGCCCCTGATGCCGGGCCAGCAGGCCCAGGCTGTTGAGCAGGTCGACGACCGGCCGCTGCTCGCCGAAGCTGTGCAATACCTGGAGGGCCTCTTCATAAGCCGCCGACGCCCGCGGCAGCTCACCGCGCCGGCGATAGACCTGGCCCAGGTTGATCTGCGCCCGCGCTGCGCCTTGCGGCTGGCCCAGTTGGTCGTAGAGCGCCCTGGCCTGCTCCAACTCAGCGGCGCCGGCCGCATCGTCACCCAAGCTGATCAGTGCCAGGCCCAGATTGTTGTGTATCATCGCCTCTTCGCTAGTGCCGGTCCAGCCGGGCAAGAGGCGCGCCAACGCCTGCCGGTAGCGCGCGACGGCTGTGGGCAGCTCGCCGCGTGCCTGGTGCAGGGTGCCCAGGTCGTTGAGCACCCGGCTGGCGTTGAAGTCGTCGCCGGTCTGATCGAAGAGCGCCAGGCTGCGCAGGAAGTCGGCATGACTGCGATCGTAATCTTCGACGAGCAGCTCCAACAGCGCCTGGCAGCGCAGCGCAATAGCCTGACTGTGCGGTGAAAGCTGGATTCCGCTGCCCTTGATGCCGGACAGGAGCAACCTGCATTCAGCGACTGCATTGTCCATCCAGGCATGCACAAAACGATCGGCCCAGCGATAGGCGCCGTCGTGCTCGTTCTGGGCGATGGCGAGCCGGAAGAACTCGATCTGGTGAGCGCTGCCTGGCGCTGAACTGGATGTCATGGTAATCCGTCAGGCCTCGTTTGATTCTTCCAACAGAGCCTCCACCTGGTTGAGCACAGCGGCATGGACAGGAGCATTCGAGTGCCCGTGGATTTGCTCCAGCGCTACGGCACGCCGCAGAAAACCAACCGCGTCCTGGAAGTTACCCTGTTGACCAAGCAGCATACCGAGATTCCAACTGCCGGTTGCTTCTGAGCGCCAATCTTCTGACTCTCGCGCGACATCAACGGCCCGGCGATAGAGGGTTAATGCCTGTTCGAGGTCACCACCGGCGAGATACGCGTTGCCCAATGCGCTGAGTACCATGCTGGCTGACCGTAGATCGTCGAGATTTGTGAAAATCGTCAGAGCCTGCTCTTGGTTAGCTATGGCGCCTTCCAGATCGCTCATCGCGAGAAGGATTGTTCCAAGATTGCTCAAGAGGCTCGCTTCTCGTCTGCGGTCTGGAATCTGGCGAGCGAGCACCAGCGCCTGTTGATAGAGTTCAGCGGCACGCAACCGGTCACCGGTTTCCGCATAGGTCGTGGCCAACCCCTCGGTCAAAGCACATTGGCCGGCACGATCTTGGATCTCTTGGGCCAGGGGCAGCGCCTCTTCGAAGCACTTACGCGCTTCGGCGATCTGACCAAGGGTGAGGTAGAAGTTACCGAGGTTGCCCAGGATCGTCTCCTGGTGCCAAGGGCTGCTCGCAGCGCCTCTCGCCAGCGCCAGCGCTTGCTGAAAGCGAGCAAGCGCCTGATCATTCTCACCGACCAGCCCACACAGAGTTCCTAACTCGCTCAGCCACGACATCTCGCCGTCCGCATCGCCAATCATCTGGGCCAACCTCAAAGCTTGCTCAACATAGTGCATGGCTGTCGAGACTCGACCCATTATCCGATATGCTCCAGCCAATCCACCCAGGCATGTGCTCTCATTGTCGCGGTCTCCGATTCGTCGGGCTATATCGAGCGCCTGTTCGTAGGCCTCGATGCAAGCGCGGATATCGCCAGCCATCCCACGTGCCAGTGCCAGGTTGATCAGCGCCGTTGCCTCGGCGTGCCGATCCGCGCTTTCTCGCGCGATCTGGAGCACCTCTTCCAGGCGTGGGACAGCCCGGTCGAGATCGCCAGCGTCCAGATAGAGGTTAGCCAGGTTGCCGAGTGCGGAACCTACGAGGCCCTGGTGGCCGATGGTACGCGCCAGTTGAAGCGCCTCCTCGAGACAGTCGGCAGCTTTCTGATTCTGGCCCAACGCCGCATACACCCGCCCCAAGCGGTCCAGCCATTGGCTTGCGTCCTTGCGATTGCCGGCCTGATCGGCGATGGTCACGGCCCGCTGCAAATAGGTCAGCGCGCGTTGGGGTTGGCCAATTGCCGCATACAGCTCGCCTACGCGGCCGAGAAGAGCGCCTGTGTAGACCTGGCCGGAAAATGCTTCCGCGAGTGCCAGTGCCTCCTCATAGATCGCCAATGCCTTCTCTCTGTCACCACGCAAGAAATGGGAGTAGCCCAGATTCTCCAGCAACACGCCTTCGCGAAGCTTGTTGCCGGCTTCCTGCACCCAGGGCAAACCCTGCGTGATCCAGGCGATGACCGTCGTCCACAGTCCCAGCGGCGCCATCGAGGGCAGCGCCGCGTTGAGATAGACGAGCAGAGTGCTCGCATCACCCAAGTCTTGACCGGCCTTCCATGCACGCTCGATCTGCGGCCATTCGGACTCAAACCAGGCCGGGTCGCCGCGGCGAGCTTGCATGTTCATCAAGATGTAGTCCAGATGCCTGCGCCAAGCTGCACTCATCACCTCACAACCCCATCCCCTCCATCATCTCCGCCGCGTAATCCGCCAGCAGGGCGTGCATCCAATAACGCGCCCCGCGGCGTTCAACCAGGCCGCGCTGGATGAAGCGGGAGATTGTGGCTTCGGCCTCCTCCACCGGACATTCCCACACGTAAGCCGCCGCGTTGATCTCCCAGGTCAGCGGGTCGCCGCCGAAGACCGAGGCCATGGCGAAGCGCTCCTGGTCGGTCCCATCCAGCCGGGCGACGCTCATGCCGAGGATGGCTTGCAGCGAAACCGGCTCATCCTCCGTCAATTCTAACCGCCCTTCGGCCTGGAGCAGCGTCAGACGGGCATCCCGCTGCTCGATCAACTCGCCGAGCAGCCGTGTCATGCGCGCCGGCACGTCGGCCTCGACCGCCAGGAGCCGACCGGCCAGGGTGAGGGCCAGCGGCAGATACTCCAGCCGCTCGCACAACCGCTGCGCGCTGCGCTCGTCGGCGATCACGGCTTCTGGGGCAAGGCGACGCAGCAACGCCAGTGCAGCCTCCGGCTTGAGCACGTCCACGCGTAGTGTGCGGTCACGGGTGGCCAGGGCGTAGGCGACCGGCGGCTCACGCGTGGTGATCAGCGTGCGGCAGTGCGGGCCGGCCACCGTGAAGTAACTGCCGTGCGCGGCCTCCCACACATCATCCACGATGAGCAGGGTACGTTTGCGATAGAGCACCGCCCGCAAGCGGTCTCGGCAGGCGGTCTCGTCGCGTTCCGGCAGCAGGTCCACGCCCAGCGCGCGGCCCCAGCCATCCAGCAGGATGCGCAGGGTCGGTTGCGGTCCGAGCGCTGCCCATAGCACGCCATCGGGGAAGCGTTCGGGCATGATCGCCAGTCGGCCCAACGCTGCGGCCAGGGTCGTCTTGCCGATGCCGCCCAACCCGCGCAAGGCAACCGGCGGAACATCGGCAGCTTCCGTGTCACCCAGTTGCAGCAGATCGAAGACGCGCGTCAGATCGTCATCGCGGCCCAGAATTCCTTGCGGCGGCGGCGGCGGCGCCATGAACGGTGGGGCTGCTCGTTCGCGCGGGCCGGTCGAGATCACCTGCGCACCGTCGCCGATGGCGAGGTCGTAAACGTTCCCGTGTATGGTGACCTGGTACTTGGCAGCTTCGGTCATGGGCCCGCCTCCTTCGCTGAGATGTTCATCTCTCTACGTCGTCGCCTGATCGCTCCACGCGCGCGCCATCACCGATGGCCAGACCCGACGCCTTGTCAATCTTGATGCTGTACTTGCCGCTTTGCACCGTGTTGCGGTCGCCGATCACAACAATACTATTCGAGACATCGTGGATAAGTGTACGGGCTTCTTGAGCATTCGGGGTGCGCTCAAGTGTGCTGACCAACTCCTTCAAGTGCCTCAGGCCGAACCTGACATCTGTAAGTAAGGGCCAGAGTTTGGCCAGATCGGTCTCAAGCTGCTGATCGTGCCACTGCCCCTTTTCCAGCGCCTGGATGTTTCTCATCAACTGCTGCTGCAGGAATGCTCTCTTGAACACTTCCGCCGTTGGGGGGTAGTTGAAGCAAAAGTGAACCTGCCGCAGCCTGCTGCCTTGACCCAAAGCCTGCAAGCAGGCTGCTGCCATTGTCGAGTGCGTTTCGAATTTGTCGGCGCCACCGTGCAGAGTACCCAGGGACGGAAATGCAATGCTTGACATGCCTGTCAGACGTGCGATGTCCATGCAGGTAGTGACGGCACGCCAAACATCAGCCTGAAGTACTCGGCGCTCCTGACCCCAGCCGACGATTACTGCGTGGTAGATGTACTTTGCCCCGGCCAGCTTCCCAGCATCGGTAACGACGACCGTACCCGGGATCAGAGGCTTGTGCTTCTGAAGTTGTGCGGCGATTTCGTCTCCACCGGTCACCCTGATGGCGGCCGAGACGCCGCTTTGCATCGAGCCATCCGTGCCGGCCGAGCTCACCAGGACCTCAGCGCCACACCGTGTGATATCGCCGTCTATACGTCCTGCATGCACGAAGATCTCGACGCGCCCGAGTTGCACAAAACTACTTGGTTGAGTACTCATCATGTCCTCCACGAGCTTGCTGTCATTGGGCCTCCCCTGGATCGCCATGCTGTTCGACGCGGGCACCGTCACCGATGGCCAGGCCCGATGCCTTGTCAATCTTGATGTTGTACTTGCCGCTCTGCACCGTGTTGCGGTCGCCGGTGACGATCGTGCTGCCAGTGATATTTTGCGCGGCCACGGCGCGGTCGCCTGACGCGATGATCGTCACGCCTGCCGCCTGCGCGGCAGCCCACTGCTGCCCGATCTCTCTCGCCAGATCATCATCCTCGGCCAGCAGCTTGCGCAGTTGCTGGCGTAGGGCCGCCTGGGCATCTTCATTTTCCGGCTCAGTGACGGCGTCGGCCACGGCTTCCTGGGCGGCCGACTTGGCCTCGACTTTCGGCCGCAGCCTGCTCCACAGCCCTTTAGCGCTCCCACGCGTCGCCGCCCAGCTTCTTGCCGGCCTCCTCGGCGGCCTTTTCTCCTGCTTTGAGCAGGTAGGGCAGGAAGGGGGAAAGGAACAGGGCTACATCTTTGGCCAGCGTTGCGATATCCATGGTGAACCTCCGTTTATATGTGTTGGGCCGGCGTCTCAAGTTCGTTTTCGCCGACTTCGGATCTCCAGTAATGCTTTCCGGTCGCGAGATATCTGGGGTAGGTCACACTGCTCGTCGAGCGTTACCGCCTCGGCCAGCGCGATTTCGGCCCGGCTAAAGTCACCCAGATCAGTGCAGAGGATGCCCAGGTTGTACAGCGTGTGCGCCTGGCCGGCCACATCTTCGATCTGGCGGCGCACCGCCAACGCTCGTTCGTAATAGTCCACCGCTGCGGCAGGATCGCCCTGCGCGCTGCTCACTGCGGCCAGGTTGTTCAGTGTGGCGCCGGCAGCCAGGAGGTCGCCTGTTTCGGGGCGCAGGGCCAGCGCAGCCTCCAGGGCCGCCCGTGCGCCAGGCAAGTCGCCGCGGTCGAAACGGGTTGCGGCCAGGTTGCTTAAAGCAGTGGCTTCCATCTCCCGGTTGCCGACCTCGCGGGCAGTGGCCAGGGCGGTCGCCAGATGCTCAGCAGCTCGGTCGAGTTCGCCTTGGGCGCGTAACACTGCGGCCAGGTTGTTCAGCAGCGTGGCCTCACTGTCCCGGTCGCCGCTGGCCTGGACGAGCGCCAGCGCCTGCTCGTAAGCAACTCTGGCCTCGGCAAGGGCGTCACGCTCCAGATGCAACCCGCCGATGTTGGCCAGCGCCGTAGCCTGACCCGCCCGGTCGCCGGTGGCTTGGTGGCGCGCCAGCGCTTGCTGAAAGTACGCCAACGCGCGACGCCAGTCGCCTAGCGCCTGGTAGGTCGTACCCAGGTTGTTGAGTAGGGGCGCTTCTGTGCCTGTCACACCGGCTTGGCGTTGTACCGCCAGCGCCTCCTCGAACAGCGCCAGCGCCCGTCGCGGTTGACCGCGCGCCCGCGCCAGCAACCCCAGGTTATTCAAGACGGCCGTCTCATGGCCCCGGTCGCCGATCGCTCGCATGAGCGCCAGCGCCTGCGTCAACGCCGCTTCCGCTTCATCCCGGCGACTCATCTGCAAGTAGAGCTGCCCCAGGTTGCTCAGGGTGCCGGCCTCGCCCATCCGGTCGCCGGCCTCCCGTTCGATGACCAACGCCTGTTCGAAGCGTTCGGCGGCTTCGCCCCACCGGCCAATCTGCATCAATGTCGTTGCCAGGTTCTGCAGTGTGATCCCTTCACCTGCCCGGTCTCCGGCCGCCTGGCGGAGCGGAAAAGCCTGCTCATAGAACGCGATGGCCTGGGCATACTCGCTCAGATCGTCATGCACCAATCCAAGGTTGTTCAGGGTCACCGCCTCGCCGGCAACCGGCCCGACCCGGCGGCGCACTGCCAGGGCTTGCTCGAACATCTCCCTGGCTTCTTCATATTGTCCCAGGTGCCGATGGCACAGTCCGATGTCGTTGAGCAATCCACCGACCAGCGCCTCGTTGCCGATGCTCTGCGCGGCCGTCAGCGCCCGCCCATTCCAGGTCAGCAGATCGGCCCACAGCCCGCGTCGCTCCAGGTAGCTATCCAGTGCGTTGAGGTAGCCGAAGATCAGATTGACCTGCTCGTCGGCCGTCAACCCCGCGCTGCCTTCGCTCGCCACCGTCCACCCGCGCCGGATCTGCGCGAATTGGTCACCGTCCAGCGCTTGCCAGTCATCCTTGTGCTGGCGGGCGTAGGCGAGGTAGTAGCGGGTCATGCGCAGCTCAACAGAGGTTCTGGCTCCACGGCTCACGGCCACCACTGCCCCACGTCCATCACCGCTCTCGCCACTTCCCAGACCGCACGTGAATCCATGACCGGCGGCACAATCATTCGATGTTCCTTGCTGAACGAAAGAACTTCACCTCGTGGTCCCTTCTGAAAGTGGTTCCACAAATGAGTGTTCAGGGCATCGCGAATGTGGCAATATGTAACTTGCTGTACTTCAGGCGCGCATTGCGGGGCCATCGCAGCCAGCGCACGGATACGAGCAAGATCGTCCTCGATCGACTGCGCCGCCACTAGACCTTCCGCCAGCAGCCCACTCGTCAATTGCGGCGCCAGCGCCTCCAGCGCTCGGACGCGGGACCATTCATCCCCTATAGCATTTGTTACCGTCAGGCCATCCGCCAACAACTCGCCTGACAGTTGCGGCGCCAGCATCGCCAGAACTCGTGCGCGAGACTCCTCGTCGTCGATGGTCTTGGCCGCCACTAACCCTTGGGCAAGGACACGCATCCGCGACTTTCCCGTTAACCGCGGCGCCAGGGCTACCAGCGCTCGCACACGATACCACTTGTCCTCAATGGCCCGTGCCTCGGCCAGCCCCCGCGCCAGCAACTCACCGGTTAACTGCGGCGCCAGCGCGGCCAGCAATTCCGCACGATCCCCCTCGTCCCAAACGGCCGCCGCCGCCGCTAGGCATTCCGTTACTGCTTCTTTTCGCAACTTGCCTGTGAGCTGTGGTGCCAAGGCAGCCAAGACTTGCGCACGAGACCGCTCGTCCTCGATGGCCCTGGCCGCCTCAAAACCTTGTGCTAGCAGCTCACCCGTCAGCTTCGGCGCCAGCGCCGTTAGCACAGCAGCGCGAGACTCCTCGTCCTCCATGACAAGAGCCGCCGTCAAGCCCTCTTTCAGCTCCCTGCCAGTCAAGTTTGGCGCGAGCGCGACTAGCACGTCCGCGCGATGTCCTTCGTCTTCGATAGCTGCCGCCGCTTCAAGCCCTTCCTCTAGCAGCTCGCCCGTCAATTGCGGTGCCAGCGCCGCCAGCGCAGCCGCACGATGCCACTCGGCCTCGATAGCCAACGCCGCCGCAAGCCCTTGCATGAGAAACTCGCCCATCAAGTCCGGCGCCAGCGCCGCCAGTGCATTCGGCCGGGCTTCTTCATGCTCGATAGCCTGTACTGCCTCAAGCCCCTGGGTCAAAGCTTGCTCCCGCAGATGGCCCGTCAGGTTCGGCGCCAGCGCCGCAAGCATTTCTGCGCGACGCAACTCGTTCTCGATGGCCTGTGATGCCGCCAGTCCATGTGTCAATGCCTCGTCTCGCTGCGCGGCCGTTAGGTACGGCGCCAAGGTCGCCAGCACGTCCACACGAGACTCCGCGTCTCCGATCGCCAGCGTCTCGAGTCCCTCGAGTCCCTTAGCCAACAGCTCGTCCGTCAGCCTCGACGCCAGCGCCGCCAGCGCAATTTCACGATAATCCCCGTACTCGATGGCCAACGTCGCCGCAAGCCCCTGTGCCACCATCTCGCCTACTAGGTACGGCGCCAGCGCAGCCAGTGCATGAGCGCGAGGCTCCTCGTACTCGATTGCGCGCGCCATAGCCAGACCCTCTTCCAACAGTTCGCCCGTTAGGTGCGGCGCCAATGCTGCCAACGCTTCCACACGAGGCCACGCGCCCGTGATTGCCTGCGCCGCGGCTAGCCTCTGGGCCAGCAGTTCTCCCGTCATCTGCGGCGCCAGAGCGCGAGAATCTTCATCCTCAGTGCCTTCAGCTTCCGCAAGAACCTCCGCCGCGGCTCACCTGATAGTTGCGGCGCCAATGCTGCCAGAACTAGCGTACGAGATTCCTCATCCAAAATGCCCTGTGCCGATGCCAACCCCTGCGTCACCAGTTCACCCGTCAGCTGCGGCGCCAATGCAGCTAAGACTTGCCCACGCGATTCCTCATCCCCAATCGCCTGCGCCGCTGCCAGACCCTGCATTACCAGCTCGCCCGTCAGCTGCGGTGCCAATTTAGCCAGCACACGCGCACGGTACCACTCAGCCTCTATGGCCTCTGCCGCCGCCAAGCCTTCTGCCACTGCCTCATTTCGTACTTCGCCCGTCAGTTGCGGCGCTAGCGCGGCCAACGCATCCGCACGCGACCACCTATCCCCAATCGCCTTCACCGCCGCCAGACTTCCCTCCTCAGCTTCGCGTCGTTTCTCAGTCGTCAGTCCGCCCGCGGACAAGATCGCCCGATACATGCTCGCTCGCTTCTCGGCTTCAGGCACCTGCGCCGCCACCGCCAATGCCTGCGCCGCTGTCCACAGCCCTGTCTTCACTGCCCGCCCTACCAGCGCCGGCTCGTAGTTCCCTGCTTGCGAGTTTACGCTGGTGACGATCAGTGAATACCGTATGCACTGCGCTAGCACCGCTTCCTGACGGCCGTCAGACTTCGGCACCTGCACGCGTCGATATGCCTCCTGCCACGCCACCACTACATCCGCCACATACCTGGCATAACTGCCCTCAGCCCGCAACTTCGCCTGTGCCCATGGCTGCTGGTGATCGCCATCTCCCTCTCCCACCAGCTCGTGCAACTCGTCCCATCGCCCCGCGCCGGCCAGATGCTTCGCAAGATTCCGATACATATAGGACTCGTCCAGAGCGGCGATTTGAGATAGCACGACGGTACCAGAATCCATGCTACATAACGACTCAAAACCAAGTTCTACCCCTACCTGAGTCGCAAGTTCATTGAGCAAAAGTATTGCCGCTGCAATCCCCGTCGGATCATCCTTGTCATTTGCCACCAGCAGCCGTTTCTCCAAGATGCAAAATCTATCCTGCAGCTCCGGCTTCCTTTTCTTGATCATGACCTCCAGTTGCTGCAAACCCAGCACATAGTCTATCTCAGCGAATTGCCGCGACGCGCCTACTGCACCTTTCAGGTGTGCATGCATGATCTGCCACTGCCGCAGTAGGTCATCGGCGATCTTCCTCCGAAATCGCAGCAGATCGATCTTGTCGAACGTCTCACCATGTGTTTTGGCCGACTGCGCTACTTGCGACATTCATACACCTCTGGTGTCCGTGACCCATTGCTCTTTCAACGTTCGCCAGACTATTCTCTGGGACCGGGTCATTGCGGGCTCTCCGCTTCACTGAGATCCCGCGCTTCATCCTTGGCCGCCAGGAAATCTTGAAAGCTTTGATGGTAGATCCGATATCGCATCACGCCTGCCACCGGATCCTCGTCGAGAAACTCCCGCCAGTCTCTGATTGCTGACAATACCCGAGCCGGCTTCAACTTTGCCCACGATGCGA
The DNA here is from genome assembly GCA_016719785.1 of Candidatus Amarolinea dominans. NCBI lineage: Bacteria > Bacillati > Chloroflexota > Caldilineae > Caldilineales > Candidatus Amarolineaceae > Candidatus Amarolinea > Candidatus Amarolinea dominans. The sequence continues at coordinate 56,580 of JADJYJ010000014.1, read as the reverse complement.
TCTGCCACACAGTCACCGGCTCCTGCGCCATGGCCAGAAAGCAGATCACCGGCTGCCGATAATCGACCCACCTGTCCTCGTCGATGGCTCGGATCTGCCGCCAGTGGCGCTCGTAGTAGTCCTTGAGGCCCTGAGGTAGCTCGGCCAGCGTTCCATGTCGAAACTCACCTCGCTCGATGGCCGGCAACACGTAGCGGAGGTACATGAAGTTGCCCTCGCTTTTGGCTAGCATCGTCTTCACGAAGGCCTCGACCGTCGTACCCCAGGCGCTTAGACTGGGCTGCATGACCTCCCGCTGGGCAAACTGCCTGATGTAGGCGCGCACGTCCTCGCGGTTGGCATCCGAGTCCGGATCAAGGTAGAAGATCTGCGACCTGTCCACTTGCAGCGGCAGCCCCTCCTTTCGTCGCATGGTTACTGCGACGAATACGCCTGGGGGAAGTGCGGGCGGCAGCAAAAGCACGTTCTCCCCCGTCCGTCCGCGCCAGTCGACTTCGTCCAACGCGTCTACCAGGATAAGCACCTGCTCGCCCGCCGCCAATCCCTCGCTCACCTCTTGCAGCAGCGCGCTCAGAAAAGCGCTGTCGCGCGAGGCTTCCGGCGGTAGCCAGGCGGGGCGGTCGAGTTTGTACCTGGCGATCAACTGGGCGCATATGTTCTCCAGGAACTGGTCGGCTCGGTTGATACCCTGCGTGCTGACCACGAAATGATGCACGTACTGGCCGGCTTGCACCAGATGCGCCATCAGGGCGCTCTTGCCGATGCCGGCTTCGCCTTTAATGATGAAGTAGCCGGATGGAGCCTTGGCTCGGAATTGGTTCAGCGCGTCGAAGACAAAGCGCCTGCCCACGAAGCCCCGGGTCTTCTCCTCGATCAAAGTGGTGAAGGTGATCAGCTTGTGCGCCAGCGGCGCGTATTGGTTGTTCAGGAAGATCTGATAGATCGTATTGTTCTCGCCGATCACCGTGCCACGGGCATCTCTGATGGTCGTGGCATACTTGCTTGCCGTGGAGTCGATTTCAGCCATGTCGTACCTCGCCTGCTGTGGATGCCTTCCTTGGTTGACTGCTCATCTGTTCTGGCGTTTTCCGGGTTCTATCAAGAGGAAAGTTGCTGCTCGATCTGCGCCATTTGTTTGGCAACCTAGTCTCTCTCCGTGACAAGGTCCTGCCGCCGTTCCTGCAGTGTCAACCTGTGCTCGCCGTCCAGCGTTCGGCCCAGGTCTGTATCCAGCGCCGCGATGCGCTTGGAGAGCGTCTCGTACCGCCCTTGCAATTCGACCAACTGCTGCCGCAAATGCCGCCTGGCGGCGTCTCCGCTCAGCGGTTGCCGGCCTGGCGTATCTCCCTGGCCGGGGCGCGAGGATGGCTCACCGCCGAACACCTGCGTCACCTGCGCCTGATCCCCGATCACCAGCCCCTGCGCGCTGCCGATGTGAATGTTGTACTTCCCTTGCTGCACCACGTTGCGATCACCCGTAACAATGGTGCTGTCGCTGATGGTCCCGGCGGCCACGCTGCGCTTGCCGCTGGCATCGATAGATGGCTTGTGTACCGCCGCGGCTCCTTGGGCAGGCGAGAAGCCGGCGCCGCCCAACCCCTTGCCACCCAGCAACAGCGCCACTGCGAAGTCCTCGGTTGCCGTATCGAAAAAGGGGGTCTGCTCGGCCTGGCAGAGGGCACGGGCGCTCTCTGGCACCGCCTTGCCCAGGTGGCTCATCAGGTTGGAAACGCGCACCGTGGTATCGCCGGGCTGGTTGCCCGCGCCCCGCAGCGCCTCGATCAGGTGATAGGTGTAGAGGCTCAGGCTGCCGTCGGGTCGCACCCACGATTGCTGGCTGCCGGTGGAGGAGCTGAAGACCGCCCGTCCTGCGCCTTGCTTCAGTTCTTCGACCAATCCCTTCGGCAGGGCGGTCTGCGTGAACCCCGACGGCAGCTTCATGGCCGGCTGGTCCTTGGCGCTGGCCATCCCGGCGGCATGGCAGCTATCCACAAAGACCAGCAGTCGCTTCGCCCCGACCTGCCGGAGCGCGGCGGTGAAGTCTTCAGCCGGGAGCGCGCTGCCGGCCAGGTCGAACGGTTCGACATCGTGCGGCAGGAGGTAATACTTGCCAGAGTCATCCGCCACCCAGCCGTGGCCGGAGTAGAAGACCACCGCGGTGACGTCGCTGTCGGCCGCGGTCTGCCGGGCCAGCCAGGTCAGGCCGTCGAGGATTGCCTGCCTGGTGGCGCCCGCATCGTGCAGCAGGCGAATGTGTGCGTCGTCGCCAGGGTAACCGCACAAGGCGGGGTCGGTCAGGACCGCCCGCAACGCGTGCATGTCTTTGACCGTCACCGGCAGCGAAAGCCTGGGGTACGCGCATTCGCCCACGCCGATCAAGAGAGCATAGCCGTGAGAAAACTCGTTGGTCTTTGGACGACTGGCCATCATCAACCTCCCTCGCTCATGCGCAGGCGTTCCTCGATCTGCGCTATCCCCTCCGCCGCCTGCTCCCGCGCCGCCGCCAGCTCCTGCCGGCGTTCCTCCAGTACCAGCTTCGTTTCGCTGTCCAGCGTTCGCCCCAGGTCCTTGTCCAGCGCGGCGATGCGCTTGGAGAGCGTCTCGTAGCGACGCTGCCATTCGGCCAACTGCTGCTGCGGATGACGCCGCGCGATGGACCCGCTCGCCGGCCCGCGGCCGCCTGTGACGATGTTGTCGCCGCTGGCGGCCTGCGCGCCGGCGCCCTGGGCGATGGCGCCAGAGCCGGTGAGGGTTGCTTGATAGGAAATGTTGGTCTGAGGACGCGCCGGCGCTGCATCTGCGTCCGGCGCCAGCAGCCGGCCGGCAAATTCCCGGTAGCGCGCCGGGTTGATCTCCTGGATCAGCGCGGCCAGCCGCGCCATCTGCCCGCTGCGCGCGGTGTGTTCGAGCAGGAGCTGCACGCGCTGATGGCGCGTCTGCCCCGCGGCGAATTGATCGTAAACCGGCCGGAAGTGATCGAACGCCAGGGCTGTGAACTCGTCCCCGCTGAGGGCCGCGCTGATCAGGTCACGCAGCGCAGCCGTGTTGTACCGTGTGGTCACAGGGTCGCTCCTTTGCTGACAGATCGAGCCACAGAATAGCACAACTCCGGCAGCGCGTCAATCGAGCCGCGACGCGCTCGGTTGATAGCAATGGCAGCGGTGATAAGCGCCCGCGCTCCCAGCCTGTGACGCTCTCTTTGGCGTCTATTTTCTGATCCGGCCTTGTATGCTATAATACGGCTCGGAGGAATCCAATGGCAACGTACAAAATCACACTGGAGATCGAGCATCTGCCCGAAGGTCCGTATTTGGGAACGAGTCCCGATCTGCCGGGCCTGATCGTGCAGGCTGAGACAGCGGAAGAGGTCATTCGCCTGGCGCCAGACATCGCCGCCGACTTGATCCAGGTCATGCAGGAATCTTCTCTCTGTCATTCCGCATCATCCTGGAGACATTCCTAAAGGGACGCTCAACGCGATCCTGAAACAACTGGGCATTGACCGAGACGAGTTCGACAACGCCTGAGGCAGATCTGCTCCCAGACCCGCATCTCAAAACCACAACATCTTCACGATCTGCGCTATTTCCTCCGCCGCCAGCTCCTGGCGGTGCTCCTCAGCAAAGGAATCCGTGTCAATCTGTGTCAATCCGCGTACCCCCTGCTCCCCTCCACTGAAAGGACACGAACATGAACCGCAAGAACAACCGCCTGGCCTGGCTACTGATCGCGCTGGCCGCGCTGGCGCTGTGGATGATGAACGCCAGCCAGCCCGGCGCCGCGGTCGAGGGGTGCCTGGCCGGCTGCGCCACGGCCACGCGGCCGGACGATGGCAGCGTGCGCATCGTTTCGCTCAATGTCCTGCACGATTTTCCGCGCTTCGCCTTTCTGCCGCAGCGCCTCGATCTGATCGCGGCCGAAATCCGGCGTCTGGATGCCGACATCGTGCTGTTGCAGGAAGTGCCGTGGACCTGGCGCGGCGGGCTTGGTGCGGCCTACCTGGGGCAGGCCAGCGGGCTGAACCACGCCTATCTGCGCGCCAACGGCAACCGCTGGGCCATTCTCTTCGAAGAAGGTGAGGCTATCCTGAGCCGATTTCCCCTGCGCGACGTGAGGTTTACTGAACTGCGGCCACGCGAAGCGCCCTTCCAGCACCGCGTGGCCTTGAGCGCGGTCGTGGACACGGCGTTGGGGCCGCTGCGCGTCGTCAGCACGCACCTGGCGAATCAAAATCCCGCCGTCAACCAGGAGCAGGCGTCGGCCTTAGCCCACTTTGTCGCCGCCCAGCCAGGGCCAATCATCATCGGCGGCGACTTCAACGCCACGGCGGACAGCGCCGCGATCCGCGCCCTGCAGCCAGCGTGGGTGGATAGCTTTGCCGCGGTGCGGCCCGATGATCCCGGCTTGACCTGTTGCGTGGATGACTTGACCGCGCCGCCGGACGAGCCGCTGGAGGAGCGCATTGACTATCTCTTTCTGAAGCCGGGGCCAGCCTCCGCCTGGCGTGTGCGCGCCAGCCAACGCCTCTTCACCGCCCCCCAACTCACCCCCGCTGGTCGCATCTGGGCATCAGATCATATCGGACTATGGCTGGTGCTGGAACGCTGACCGGAGATTCGTGTGCGAGACCGGAGAAAGGACTCACCATGTCCAACCATCGAATTCGTCAGAGTGTACTCATACTGTTGATCTCCTTGCTGCTGCCACTGCTGGCTGCATGCAATGACGAGCCGCCCGACAGGCCGGCCGCGACGGCCACGCCACCACCGGCCACAGGTGTACAGGGCAACCCCAAGACCCCGCTGTCGCCGGGCAACCGCAGCTACCATAGCCCTGACCTGGCCTTCAGCCTGGATTACCCCAACGATTGGCGCGTGTCGGATAAGAACGCCAGCAGCGACGGCGTGATCTTCTACGTGAGCGACCGTGACACCTCGCTGTGGGTGCAGCGTCAGGAATTCGGCGGCGCCGCAGACGCGGCCAATCGCGCCGGCATCGCCTATCTCAAAGGCGTGAACTCACGACCAGGCATCAGCCAGGTTGTGTATCAAAACGAACCCACGGCCTACCGCGCCGGCGGCCTCGATGGCCTGAGCTTGGACTTCAGCTACGTAGCCAGCAACAAAATACCGCAACAGGGCATCTTCATTGCCGTGACTACCGACGACGGCCAGACCTATCTCTTGAACTTCGAAGCGCCACAGGCTACCTATCGCGATGAGGTCAGCATCTTCGATTCGATGCTGCAAACCCTGCACATCAGCGGCGTCGTGGTTGGTCCCTCCAACCCAGTCAGTAAACCGCCAACGGAACGTAGCGCAGAGGCCGAATGGCTCATCATGCTCTACGTGGACGCCGACGACAACATCCTCGAACGTGACATGATGGTTGATCTCAATGAGGTCGAACGCGTCGGCTCCAGCGACCAGGTGCATATCGTGGCCCAAGTGGATCGCTACAAGGGGGCGTTCAGTGGCATGGGCAACTGGACATCCACCAAGCGCTTCTACATCACCAAAGATGACGACCTGGGCAAACTCAATTCACCAGAGTTGGCCGACCTGGGGGAACTGAATATGGCTGACGGCCAGACCCTCAGCGACTTCATCACCTGGGCCCTGGTCAACTATCCGGCGCGCAAACACGCGTTGATTCTGTCCGATCACGGCTCCGGTTGGCCGGGCGGCTTCAGCGACCCGGCGCCTGGCGGTCAGGGGCGGGACAAGTTGGCGCTGGCAGAAGAGATGGATGACAACCTGTGGCTGATGGAGCTGGACACAGCGCTTGGCGCCGCGCGCCAGAAAACCGGCCTGGACAAGTTCGAATTGATCGGATTCGACGCCTGCCTGATGGGCATGTTGGAGGTCTACACCACCCTGACCCCCCATGCCCGTTATGCCGTGGCTTCGGAAGAAGTGGAACCGGCGCTGGGCTGGGCCTATGCCGGCTTCCTCAGCCAGTTGATCGCCAACCCGGCGATGAATGGCGCCGACCTGGGGCGCACCATCGTCAACAGCTACATCGCGCAGGATCAACGAATCCTTGATGCCACCGCGCGACGCCAGTTGCTCAAAGAAAATGACATGGACGAGAGCCTGGATTCTCCTAGCGTGGTCAAAGAGTTCAGCGTGGATGTCACCCTGGCCACGGTTGACCTGAACGCCATCCCCACGCTCAACCAAGCCGTGAATCGCCTCAGCACCCAACTGGCAGGCCTGGAGCGCAGCAAGATTACCAGCGCCCGCGCCAACGCGCAGGGCTTTGAGAACGCTTTTGACGAAAGCTCTGCGTCTCCCTACATTGACCTGGGACACTTTGTGAAATTGCTGCGCTCGCAGAGTGGCAGCGCTGCGGTCAAGCAGGCGGCGGACGCCGTGCTGGCGGCGATGGGACAAGCCGTTGTCACTCAACGCCACGGGCCGGAGCGCCCCGGCGCGACCGGTATCTCGATCTATTTCCCCAGCCGTACGCTCTACCGCACACAAGATAATTGGCAGTATACGCGCATTGCCAGCCGTTTTGCGCAAGTTTCTGGTTGGGATGATTTTTTGGCTGCGCATTATGGCAGCCGGCGCAGCGATGCGGCGCCCAAACGCACCGTTACCCGCTTCGCGGCGCTGAGCAAGCCGATCCAGATCGAGCCACTGCGCTTGTCCGCGACCACGGCTGCAGCCGGCCGGCCCATCAATCTGCAAACCACGATCAGCGGTCGGAACTTGGGCTTTGTCTACCACTTCATCGGCCGCACACTGCCTGAAGAGCAGGCCATTCTGATCGAGGACATCGCCTATGTCCAGGCCACTGATACGCAGGAGATTGACGGCGTCGCCTATCCAGCCTGGCCGGCGGAGGATGTGGCAGTAGACCTGGACTGGGAACCGGTGCTGTTCAGTATCAGTGATGGCGTCGCCGCGGTGCCGGCGCTCTTGATGCCGGCGGCGTACGGCGACACCCCAACTTACGCGGTTGAAGGTATCTATCGCTTCGCCGATGGCAGCTCGGAGCGTTTTGCGCGCATCTCCTTTCGCGACGGACGCCTGACCCAGGTGCTCGGCTATCCGCGGCTGAGCAACCTGGGCGCGCCGCGCATCATCACCCCGGCGCGTGGCGATACGTTCACCGTGCTGCAGCAAATGCGCAAGGTTGCCAGCACCGCCATGGATCCGTTCGATGCCGGCAGCGAGCAGGGCAGCACCTTCACGCGTGAAGGCGGCACGCTCACCTTTGGCGACACGGCATGGACTGTGGTCGAAAGGCCGGCGCCGGCCGGCAGCTACGTGATTGGTGTGATTGCCGAGGACCTGGATGGTCAACGCAGCGCGCAGTTCGACACAGTCTTTGTGGAAAATGCGCAGGCTGTCGCGGTGAATGGTTTCAAACCCTACACCAACTCCGCCCTCGCCATTGCCCTGCTCTACCCCGCAGCCTGGAGTGTGGAAGAGGACGCGGCCAACGACATGGTCTCGTTTACCGACGATGAGAACGGCGCGTTGGTTCTTGTCGTGCGCGATAGCTACCCCGACGCCGACAGCGCAGACGCCGCCAACGCTCAGGGGTTGGCCGACGCGCTGGCCTTGTTTACGGCCGACAGCGAACTGAAGAACGTGGTCGTCGCACCCCAAGCAGAATCGGTGTTACTGGGCGCGTACCCAGCCATGCAGCGCGGCGTCACGTTTACCCTGGATGGCGAGCCGCTGCAGGCGCTGGCCGTCGTCTCTTCGCCCACGCGCAATGCGACATTCACCGTTCTCCTGTTGAGCGCGGCGGCCGATTTCACGGCCATGCAGGCCACCTTCCAGCCCCTACTTGCCAGCTTCGACATCATGCTGACGGGCCTCAGCAAGGAGCCGTTGGGATCGCCCGCGCCCAACATCCAGCGCGTCTTGTGGCAAGACACCTTCAACACCGATGACAGCGGCCTAACGGATGACAGCGGTGATTGGGGCGCGGCTGGTTATTCTGCGGCGGGTCAATACGCCGTGAGCTTGAACCCCTATGGCGGCCCCCTGTATGACTACTACCCCGCTGAAACCCTGCCCGCCAGCTTTGTTCTCCAAGCCGCGACCAGCTTCAGCGGCGCCGCCAACAACGGCTATGGCCTGATCTTCCAGGTCACCGATAGCGAGCAGTTCTACAGCTTCCAGATCTCGGGCGATGGCTTCTTTGGCCTGGATCGCATTGATGACGCGGAAACCGTGACGACCTTGATTGACTGGACGCCGTCGGATTTGATTCTGACAGCAGAACAGGCTATCAACACGCTGACCGTGGCCGGTGATGGCGGCGCGTATCGCCTGTACATCAACGGGCGACAGGTGGCCCGTTTCAGCGACGACCGCTATCAAGGCGGCTCCTTTGGACTGATTGCCGATAACTACGATGAGCAAGCCCCGGTCAGCTTCACCTTCGATCAATTGACCATGGGCGCCCCTTGAAACCAAAAAACGGCATGGTTCACCGCCGGGCCGGGGGTGCCCTCCCCCCCCCGGGTTTTCCCCCCGGCCCTTCCCCCCCCCCCCCCGGCGGCCCCCCCCCCCGGCCGCCTCTTTGCCCCCCGGGCTTTTTTTCCCCCCCCCCCCCCCCCGGTTTTGCGGTTCCCCCCGCGCCCCCCCGCCGCGGGCTCGGGCCCGGGGGGGGGGGGCGCCGCTCCCGCGCACCGGCGGCGGCAACCCAGAACGCCCCGCCCCCCCCCGTCGCCGAACGTCGGATCAACGGGGCGTTTCCTGGCGCCGGCCTTTCCCGGGCACGCGGCTCCTCGGCCGCGCGGCGGTGCGGCCCCCCGCGCCCGGTGGTCATCAGCGAATTGCTGACGAGCGCCGGTCAGCAGGCGGGTCGCGTGTTAGCCAGCCTGGATTATCGGCCCCTGGGGCGGGACTCGCCGATGAAACGTTTTTCCAGGGCTGGCGAGCGCGCCCGGCGTTGCAAAGATCCGCCGAGGGGGCGCCCCCCGGGGTGCGAGCCCGGCCCTGGCCGCCTCGCACCCGCCGCCCAAGCCTGCTCGGAGGGGGGTCCCCCCCGTCCCGGCCGCCCGGGGGGGGGGCCCGGGCGTGCCCCCCCGCGGTCGCCGACCAGCCCGCCACGCCAACTGGTGCGGACCCGACGGCGGCTCGAATCCGGGACGGCCCGCCATCCTCAATGCTCGTGCTCTGGCACAACATGCGCAGCTTTCAGCGCGGCAAGCGCGCCGGCCATAGTCCCTTCCAGTGGGCGAATATCACCCCTGGCACCGACGACTGGCTAACCCTGCTCGGCTATCCTGCCGCCTGAGGGCGATCGGCCCCGACACGACACGACACGACACCGCGGCGCGCCTTTGTACGGCGCGGCTGCGGTTCTGACCGGCTGTCCTGCACAAGGTCGGTCGCGAGCAATTTGTAAAGGTGCTGAGGCCCGGTTGATGCCTCAAAGTGAACCATGCCCAAAAAACGAATCAAGACTCATGACTGGTATCAATCAAGAGGGTTGAACGACGAGGGCACAGCCTGCCAGTGGACCCTGGGCGTGGGATGGCTTGACCTCAAGAGGACATGATGAACCGACAATCGCTGACTATCTGGCGCCAGCTTGCTACCATCCTGGCCGTGCTGCTGATTGGCGCCGTGGCTCTTGGGCTGCGGCTGCGCGCGACGCAATTGCTCCCCATTGACTACGACGAGGATGACTACCTCGGCGCAGCCCAACGCTATGCCCAGTTCATGGCAACGGGTGATGTGCAGGGTCTGGTGGATTATGCCTACAACTATGAACACCCCCCGCTGACCAAGTTGGTTTACGGTGTGGCGATTTTGCCGGTGCCGCCGGCGCCGCTCTTACCTGAGCAGTCCTCGACCCTGCCGCCAGCCAAGTCCCTGCCACAGCCCCATTTTCGGATTGCCCGCACAGTGTCGGCCGTGATGGGCACGCTGGAGGTGCTGGCGCTGGCGGTCCTGCAGCCGTTGGCCGGGCTGTTGCTCGCCGTCCATACGTGGACGATCAAGTACACCAGCCAGGTGATGCTGGAACCGTTGCCGGCGCTGACCAGCCTGCTGACCGTGCTGTTTTATGTCAAATTTCGCCGTAGCCGCAGCTCCGGCAGAATTCCGGCTGCCACCGGCTGGTCAATTCTATCGGCGATGGCATTGGGCTTGACAGCCTCGTCGAAGTATACGTACTGCATCGTGGGACTTGCGATCGTGGCCGATGCCGTTTGGCTTGCGCTCGCTGCCAGGACGCCGCGTGACGATGCAGGCGCGCCCAATCACCATCTGCGCGCTGTCATCTTCGATCTGCTCCCGTGGGGCCTGATTGCGATTGCCATCTTTTTTGCAACCAACCCACGCCTGTGGTCGGACCCGTTCGGGCGCCTGGCGCAATCGTTGCTGTACCACGGCGATTACGCGCAGAGCGCCCACGTGCGTCAGTTCAACTTTCCCTTCTGGCAGCCGTTGGTCTATTTGCTGGGACCGGTACCCTGGCATCCAGGTGTCTTCGTTGTCATGCTGGACATCTTCATCACGGTTCTGGCGGGCCTGGGACTGGGCCGGCTGTGGCGGGAATACCGGGTCTGCGCGTTGTGGCTGGCCATCGGGTTGGGTTTCCTGCTGATCTGGCCGACGAAGTGGCCGCAGTACATCCTGACGATCACGGCGCCGCTCTCGTTGGCGGCTGGACTGGGCATGCAGGGCGCGCTCTGGGAGCCGCTACTGCGTTCACTTCAGCGCCGCAAGGCGCCGGACGGCCCGGCGCTGCGCACGGCGGGAGACCAGCGCATTGCCCGGCGCGATTCAAGGCGCGCCTTGCCCTGGCTCGTGCCGGGGATCATCGCGCTGAGCCTGCTTGCGCTCTTTCCACTGATCTACCAGGCGGCCGTGGCGTTGACCGACTTCAACGCCATCTCGATCCGGGATGGGATTCAGGGTGGGGTGTGGCGGGCGGTGTGGCAAGGACTGACAGGGCAGGCGCAACCGGTAACGGTGGCCCTCTTCGACAGCATGACTCGGACAAAGGAAGTCCATTGGGCCGGCCCCACGGTGCTGGGTCAACTCCTGGGAGGCGCTGCGCCCGACCTGCTGGCCTTCAACCTCCTGTGGGTGGTTCTGTCCATGTTGCTGCAGGCCGTGTTGGGGGTGGCGGCCGCGTTGATGCTTCATCGGCGCGGCGTGCGTTGGCGTAATTTCTGGCAGACGATTTTCATCCTGCCCTGGGCCATCCCCGAGTTCATCGGCGCGCTCATCTGGCTGCGCATCCTTGAGCCGGGCTTCGGCTGGCTGGCGCTGGCTGTTCCCGCAGACGCGCTGCGCGCCCAATCTGTCGCAGGCCCGGACGCGACCCTGGTGCAGTTGCTCGTGGCCGCCACCTGGTATGGCTTCCCCTTGATCATGCTGGCCGCCACGGCCTCCTTGAAGCTGACGCCAGACGAGGTCTACGATGCGGGCGCGATTGACGGCGCCGTGGGCTGGCAGCGCTTCCGTTGGATTACCTGGCCCCTGATGCGGCCGTTGCTGGCCCCCGCGCTCTTCGTGCGCGGCATCTTCGCCTTCAACCAGTTCTACCTGTTCTACACGATGCGCGTGGAGCCGCCCACCATCACGCTGGCCACGGCATCCTACTACCTGTTCGCACCCACCGGCAATTTCGGCGGCCAGTTTGCCGTCTCGGCCGCGATCAACATTTTCACGGTTCTGGTGCTGCTTGGGCTGATCTTGTGGCTGGCCCGACTGACGCGCGGCGCAGCGACGGAAGAGGTGACCTATGTATAGACTGACCTGGTGGCAGCAGGTGCGTTACCAGGCGGGCCTGACCCTGATTGGCCTGTTCGTACTGATCCCGCTGTGGGGAATCGTTTACCTGGCGTTCGATGGGGGCGTCAAAGGCTGGCCGACCACCTTCCGGGTATGGCCGGAACAGTTCACGATGGACGTGTTTGTGCGGATGTGGGAGAAGCCGGCGCAGGGCATGCCATTCCTGGCGCTGCTGCGTAACAGCCTGATCGTGTCGGCCGGCGCGGCGCTGCTATCGGTCGCTTTGGGCGCCAGCATGGCGTATGCGTTCGCCCGCTATCGCTTCCCTGGCCGGCGGCTGGGGTTGTTCGGGCTGCTGCTGGGCGTGCTGCTGCCCCCGGTTGCGCTGATGGTGCCGCTCTACCTGCTTCTTTCAGCCCTGGGCATCCGCACGACCCTCTTCGGGCTGACCCTGGTCTACACGTCGTTCGCCATGCCGTTTTGTATCTGGAACATGCGCGCCGCGTTTCAGGCGGTCGCGCTCGAGCTGGAGGAATCGGCCTTCCTGGACGGCGCCTCGCCGTGGGTTACGTTCTGGCGCATCACCCTGCCGTTGGCTTTGCCAGCCATCGCCGTCGCCGGGCTGATCGCCTTCCTGATTGGCTATTCAGAGTTCGCCATGGGCTGGCTCTTCGTGGACAAAGCGCAAAACGTGACACTGGCGATGGCGATCTCGGGTATGGTCCAGTCGTCTTACCTCGATTCGTGGGCCAACCTGGCGGCGTTGGCACTCATGATGAGCCTGCCGGTCGTCGTCATTTTCCTTGCCGCCCAACGCTATCTGATCAATCGGCTGCTGCTGGGGCCGGTGGAAAGCTGAACGGAGAACGGAGATCAGAGATTGGAGATTCGTGTGCGAGACCGGAGATTCGTGTGCGAGACCGGAGATTCGTGTGCGAGACCGGAGATTCGTGTGCGAGACCGGAGATTCGTGTGCGAGACCGGAGATTCGTGTGCGAGACCGGAGATTCGTGTGCGAGACCGGAGATTCGTGTGCGAGACCGGAGATTCGTGTGCGAGACCGGAGATTCGTGTGCGAGACCGGAGATTCGTGTGCGAGACCGGAGATTCGTGTGCGAGACCGGAGATCGAAAATCGAAAATCGAAAATCGGCCTGCCTCTGCCGTATTGCGCTTTGTCCGTGTACTTGGACAGCTTCTGCCCTTGCGCTATAATACATCCCAACAAAACAAGTGTTCGCTCTGCACTCTGCACTCTGCATTCTGCACTCTGCACTCTGCGCTTTGCACTCTGCACTCTGCGCTTTGCACTCTGCACTCTGCACTCTGCACTCTGATTGGTGGGGACTATGCCTGATTTCAAAGTCGTCTCTGATTTCCAACCGACCGGCGATCAGCCGAAGGCTATCGAGCAATTGGTGAAGGGGCTGCGCGAGGGCTTTCAGCACCAGACGCTGCTGGGCGCGACGGGTACGGGCAAGACGGCCGTGATGGCCTGGGTGATCGAACAGGTGCAGCGGCCTGCGCTGATCATGGCGCACAACAAGACGCTGGCCGCGCAGCTCTACAGCGAGTTGAAAGAACTGCTGCCGCAGAATGCGGTCGAGTACTTCGTCTCTTACTACGATTACTACCAACCCGAAGCCTACGCGCCCAAAACCGACACCTACATCGAGAAAGACTCCCAAATCAACGAGGAGATTGACCGCCTGCGCCTGGCCGCGACCTCGGCCCTCCTGAGTCGCCGCGATGTCGTGATCGTGGCTTCGGTGTCGGCCATCTACGGCCTGGGCAGTCCGGAGGATTACGGTCGCGCAGTGGTCAATTTGCGCATGGGCAACACCATTCGCCGCGACACGGTGCTGCGCGAGTTGGTCAGCATCTATTACGACCGTAACGATGGCACGCTGCAGCGCGGCAAGTTCCGGGTGCGCGGCGATACGTTGGAAGTCCTGCCGGCGTATGGCGAGCAGGCTTATCGCATCGAGTTCTGGGGCGATCAGATCGAGCGCATCACCGAGGTGGACGCGTTGACCGGTGAGGTGTTGCAGGAGCATCAGTCCGTGGACATCTACCCGGCCAAGCACTTCATCACGCCGCAAGATAAGCTGGTGGAGGCGATGCAGGAGATCGAAGCAGAGTTGGAAGCCCAACTCAAACAGTTCCGGGCCGAGGATAAGCTGCTGGAAGCGCAGCGCCTGGAACAGCGCACCCGCTATGACCTGGAGATGATGCGCGAGGTGGGCTTTTGTTCCGGCATCGAAAATTACAGCCGGCCCCTGGCCCGGCGTCCGGCCGGCGCGCGTCCCTGGACCCTGCTCGATTACTTCCCGGCCGATTGGCTGCTGGTGGCGGATGAGAGCCACATGACGATCCCGCAGATTGCCGGCATGTACCGCAGCGACCGCAGCCGCAAGGAGGTGCTGGTGCAGTACGGCTTCCGCCTGCCCAGCGCGCTCGACAATCGCCCGCTGACCTTCGAGGAGTTCGAGTCGTTGCTCAAGCAGGCGATCTACACCAGCGCCACGCCTGGCCCGTACGAACGCAGCCATTCCAGCCAGATCGTCGAGCAGATCATCCGCCCCACCGGTCTGGTGGACCCGCAGGTCATCGTGCGGCCGACCAAGGGGCAGATTGACGATTTGATCCGGGAGATTCGCCTGCGCACCGCGCGGGGCGAGCGCGTCCTGGTCACTACCTTGACCAAGCGCATGGCCGAGGACCTGGCTGAGTATCTACGCGAGGTCAACGTCAAGGTACACTACCTGCACTCGGACATTGACACCCTGGAGCGGATCGAGATTCTGCGTGACCTGCGCCTGGGCGTGCATGATGTGGTGGTTGGCATCAACCTGCTGCGTGAAGGACTCGACCTGCCGGAGGTTTCCCTGGTGGCGGTGCTGGACGCGGACAAAGAAGGATTCCTGCGCTCGGAATCGGCGCTCATCCAGACGGTGGGGCGCGCGGCGCGCCATATCAACGGCACGGCCATCTTCTACGCTGACCGGGTGACCAATTCGATGCAGAGGGCGATGGATGAGACAAGCCGGCGCCGTGACATTCAAATCGCGCACAACAAGGCGCACGGTATCGAGCCGCGCAGCATTAGCAAGTCGGTGCGTGACTTGACGCAGCGTGTGGCCGGCGCCAGGATGGTGGCCGAAGCACGGCCGGTCTACCAGGTGGGCGGTGAGGATGGCGCGCCGACCAGGGCACTGTCTCTGGCCGCGCTGCCCAAAGATGAAGCGGCGCGCATCATCAAGCAGTTGGAAAAGGAGATGAAGACCGCCGCACAGTCGCTGGAGTTCGAGAAGGCCGCGCAACTGCGCGATCAGATCATCGAACTGCGCCGGGCCATGGAAGACCTGGACAATTCGCCTCTGTGGGAGAAGATTCGTAAATTCGAGAAGGGCGGGAAGTAGCTCGGGTCTTTCGCCTGGTTTTTTTTGACCGCAGGCCGCGCGTCGTGTTATGATGACCGTGTGCCCATACCTGGATTGCGAGGAAATCACATGCCATCACTCCGACTCGGACTGAATGTCGGTTACTCCGGCGCCAAGATCGAACTCCCGCTGGAAATGATTCAGGAGGCCGACCGCTTGGGCGCCTACGTGGTGTGGACGGCGGAGTCCTACGGCTCCGATGCTGTCACGCCCCTGGCCTGGCTGGGCGCGCTGACCCGCCAGATTCACCTGGGCACGGCCATCATGCAGATGCCGGCCCGCACCCCCGCCAACACGGCGATGACCGCGATGACGCTCGACCAACTGAGCAGCGGACGCTTTCTGCTCGGCCTGGGGCTTTCCGGCCCGCAGGTCGTCGAGGGCTGGCACGGCCTGGCCTACGGCAAGCCACTGGGCAAGACACGCGAGTATGTCAGCATTGTACGTGACATCTTCAGGCGTGAGGCGCCGCTGGTACATGACGGCGAATTCTACCAGATTCCCTACCTGGGCGCGGACGCCACCGGGCTGGGCAAGCCGTTGAAGAGCATCCTGCATGGCCGGCCGGATCTGCCCATCTACCTGGCGGCCATCGGCCCCAAGAATGTCGAGATGGCGGCTGAAATTGCCGATGGCTGGTTGCCCATCTTCTTCTCACCGCGCCATTACGCGCAGACCTACCAACCTCAGATCGAAGCCGGCTTTGCCAAAGCGGGCGGAGGCAAGAGCCTGGCGAACTTTGACATTGCCCCTTCGGTGCCGGTATCGGTCGGCAAGGATGTGAACAACGCGCGCAACCTGGTCAAGCCGTTCCTGGCGCTGTACATCGGCGGCATGGGTGCGAAGGGCAAGAACTTCTATCACGACCTGGCCTGCCGCTACGGCTACACCGACGCGGCCAATCAGATTCAGGACCTGTACCTGGCGGGCAAGAAATGGGAAGCCATGGCCGCGGTGCCGGATGATCTGGTGGATGATGTGGCGCTCTGTGGGCCAAAAGAACGCATCGCCGAGCGCCTGGAGCTTTGGCGCAACAGCCCCATCACCACACTCAACATCGCCACCCTGACCATCGAGGGCTTGCGCGTCATGGCTGAACTGCTGCTCTGACAAGGGCTACGGCTACGGCACCGAATTACGCCCACGCAAGAAGTCCCTCACCAGCCCCCACACCGTTCTGGCCCAGGTGACGCTGTCGCGCGATAGTCGCGGCCACTGCACGGCAGCCAGCGTGAGCAAGAAGGCAATCAGCAGCAGCCCCAACTCCCGGTAAAACCACAGAACTAACAGCACCGCAGTCACGTCAATGACGCGCAGGAAAATGATGGTGATGGGCTTGCGCTGTACCAGGGCCGCCACGATCAGCGCCAGCAAGGTGTAAGCAATGCCAAGCCACCACGGCAGGAACCCCGCCAGCAGGATGAAAGCCAGCGTGGCCCAGGTAAACACCACATCCACCGCAAACTCGTGACGCCCCAGCCAGGATGGCTGGCGGTTGGGAATGCGTCGGGCCATGAAGCCATCCAGATTGTCGCTGATCCACGCGACCATGGCCAGGATGAGCGCCATCGCGACAGCATCCCGCCCCCGCGCCACACCTAGCGCAACGATGAGGGCCGCCAACAGAAGACGACTTGCAGTGAGAAGGTCTGGAATCCAATTCATCATACCTGTTCACCATCAGTTCATTGAGGAGACGAAGACCCTGAATGTCACCCTGTCCCCGGAAAACTCCCGGCAGATCAGAGGTGCGTGTTCATGGAGGCAACCTGTCAGGTGACTGCGGGCTGTCTGACAAAGTCCTGTGCGGTTGTGACGCGGATGATCTGTCATAATCAGCCCGTCAGTACGATTTGGCGCTGTTTGTCACAGAGATCATCGTGTCCCGTGTGCCGATGAACGACCCGACCGTTACGGAGGTTCACATCATGTTTACTATGCTTGTCGTGTGTTTGATCATGACTGTCTTGATGTGTACTGCGCTGGCAAACTGAGTTCGCCGGTGCGACACATCCCGTTGACGGCCCTACCCTGGTCGCTCGCCCATCCAGGCTTCGATGGGGGCACGCCGGCAAAAAGCCCGAAATGCGGCCGCCTCCGCCAGCAGGGCCTGCAGTTCGGCCTGCGCAATGGTGCGTGTGGTTTCCTGTGCTGCTCCGTCCGTGGACAGGCTGCGATCCACAGCCTTCACAGCTTCCACAGCTTCCATGGCCGGAGCCAGGCGGACCCGGTCGCCGGTCTGCCAGCTCACCACCTGCAGGCGTCCAAACAGTTCAAGCCAGGCCAGGCCGCGGCGCACGGCCAGTTCCCGTTGACCCAGGCCGGCTGCCACCGCCGGCACGTGCAGTTCGCCCCCGCGTCGGGTGATGGCATACTTGGCCATGCCGAGCAAGTTGCGTAAGAACAGTTCCAGCCGGTCCTCGGCCGTTGCCAGATTGACCAACGCGAGTTGCGGGGGCGCCACGCGCTCCAGCACTCGCTCCAATTCGGCCCGACCCGGCGGCGCGCTCCAGATGATCAACGGCCGACCGGCGTCCAAACTGCGTCGGTCGCGCACCGGCCCCTCCAGCGCCACATGACCCTCGCCCCAAATCTGCCAGGGTTCGCCGCTGTTCAACAGGCGGCGCACCTCAGCCAACGGATCAGGCAGCCCGCGCAGATCGGTAATCGGTATCGCGGCAGGCGCAGCCGTCACCTCCACGGCAGCGGGCCGGCGCAGGCGCACGGCGCGCATGACCAGTTGCAAGGTGGTATCGCCCCGGTATTCGTTCTGCGCCAGGGTGTAGGCTACATCCAGCGTGCCTTCCGGCAGGTCGGCGTCCGCCCCTCCCCACCATACCACATCCTGCATATGGCCTTGCGCGTCGGCAATCGTCAGCTTGCGATGGCGACGGTTGCGGCCGATCAGGCGATGTCCCTTCACTGTCACCTCGAAGGTGGCCAGCGTGACCGGCGGATTGCCTTCGCCAAAGGGCGCCAGGCGATTCAATTCTTGCACCAGTGGCAGGGACAAATCCTGCAGTGGCAGAACGGCATCGAGCGCCAGCGCGTAAGCATCTTCCGGTGTGGTGCGCATGGTGGCGATGGTGTTCGACAGCGCCCGACGCAGCTCAGGCACGCGCTCCGGTCGCACGGTCAAGCCGGCCGCGCCAGCATGGCCGCCGAAACGTTCGATCAGGTGTGCATTGGCGGCAATCGTCGCGCCCAGGTCAACGCCGGGCACCGAGCGCGCCGAGCCACGCGCCAGCCCATCCGGAGCCTGCGTCAACAGCAGCGCCGGGCGCCGGTACTGCTCGGCCAGGCGGTTGGCGACGATACCAAGCACGCCGGGGTGCCAGTGCGGATTCAACAGAACCAGCACCTGCCCATCCAACAGCGACGGCTCGCGCGCCAACATCTCCTGCGCGGCCGCTTCCACTTGATCGCACAGCAGCTTGCGTTCGTTGTTCAGCCCTTCCAGTTGAGCAGCCAGGATGCGCGCCGTGGTCGCATCCGTGGTGGTCAGCAGTTCAACAGCCTGGGTGGCGTCCGCAAGACGGCCCAGCGCGTTGAGCCGCGGGCCAAGCTGAAAGCCGATTGTCTCGGCATCCACGCGCAGGGGGTCGAGATTGGCCTGCGCCATGAGCGCCTGCAGGCCGAGGCGCGGCGATTGGCGCAGTTGCAGCAGGCCGCGCTGCAGCAAGTAGCGCGTATCGCCTACCTGCCGCGCCACGTCAGCCACGATCCCCAGCGCGACCAGGTCTAGCAGGCGTGCCTCAGCGCCGGGACGTCCTGCGCGGCTGTAGAGCGCCTGCATGAGGATGAAGGCCACGCCGACGCCGGGCAGTTCGCGCAGCGGATGTGCCCTTGCCAGCAGCTTTGGCTCAACCAGGGCTTCGACGCGCGGCAGGTCGGGCGGCAGGTCATGATGATCGGTGACAATGACCTGGACCCCACGCGCCCGTGCCAGGGCGATGGCCTCATGCTCCGCCACACCGGTATCGCAGGTCAGCAGGAGATCAACGCCCTGGGCCAGCAGCTTCTCCAGCGTTGGTAGCTTGATGCCATGACCGTCGCTTAAACGATGAGGAATGACATAGAGCGGCTGCGCGCCCAGTTCACGCAAGGCGTCTACCAGGAGAGTTGTGGCCGTCTGCCCATCCACGTCGAAGTCGCCCCATACGGCCAGGCGTTTGCGCTGGCGGATGGCCTGCCAGAGCAGATCAGCGGCTGGCGTCACGCCAGGCAGATCTTCCGGCGGCGCGGGGACATAGCGCTGCCAATCCAAAAAGGCAACGGCCGCCGCGGGATCGGCCAGCCCCCGGCGCGTCAGGATGTCGGCCACCAACGGGTGCCCGCCAACGGCCGTGCGCAGCGCCGCAGGCGCCGTGACCGCCGAAGGTTCGATCCAATGTCGTTGCGTCATATCAGCCGCCTCCTCTGTTATTGTAACACGGACAGGAGCGGGCGCATAAAGGGAGAGGAGGGAGGAGGGAGGAGGGAGGAGGGAGGAGGGGAGGAGGGGGGGGGGGGGGGGGGGGCGTTCAGAGTTCCAACAGGCGTGCCAGCGCATCCGGGCAGTGGCTGGGCACGATTTGGATGTCGGGGTTGGCTGCGGTGAAGCCGTGCAGGCGGTTGATGGTATCACGCAGGCTGCGAGGGTCATCGGCAATGAAGTTCACAAAGGAGGATGGCGGACGCCGCTCGACAATGGAACGCGTCAGCCAGCAACTGTCGGCCACGAAGAAGAGGCGGCCGCGGGTGGTGTGCGCCAGCAGGCCAACCTGGCCGCGGGCATGACCAGGCAGGCGCACCAACAGGGCACTGCCGTCGTTGAACAGATCGTGGGTGGGGCCGAGACCCGCCAGCGGTGGGCCATTGAACGCGGGCAGTAGGTGAACGCGGCGGGCAAAATCGGCCGGCAAGAGGGCTGGAATGAAGGCCCGGCGCAGGGCAGCCAATCCGCTCAGTGGGGCCACGGCCTGATAGGCTTCGGTCAGGGCGACGAAGCGCGCCGCGGCAAAGTCGCGCAGGCCGGCGATGTGATCGGCGTGAAAGTGCGAGATGATGACCTGACCGATGTCCGCGGGGGCGAGGCCGAAGCGGGGAAGCTGTGCCGCAACAGCCAGCTCCGGTCGCAGGCGCAGCGGCGTGGCCAGGCGGTAGAGCAGATAGGGGAAACGCCGCGTCGCCTCCAGCATGGCCGGGGCATAACCGGCGTCCCACAGAAACCAGCCGTGCTGCGGATGGCGCAGCAGCGCGACGAGGGAATGGCAGGCCATTTGCTGGCGCGCTCCACCCTCGATGAGGTGGTGCTCAGAGGCCAGGCAATGGCCGGTATCGAGAATGAAGCAAGCGAGCGGTTCGGTCACGGCGTCCCCCGGCTACATATGACGCAGCGTCTCTTCGATGCCCGCGGCCACGGAGACCAGCGGGCGGTACCCCAGGTCCTGCCGGGCCGCGCGGATGTCGTAGGTCTGCGTACAGGCCAGAATGCCCGCGGTGTAGCGCGTCAGCAGCGGGTCGCGGCCACTGAATCGGGCCTGCGTTTCCATCAACGCGGCCGCCAACCGCACCAGCGGCAGCGGCAGCGAGCGCCGGCGCAAGCGCAGGCCAAGCCGCGACAGCACATAGCGGATGACATCCCAGAGCAGGAGATGCTCATCGTTGGTGATGTGATAGGTGCGGCCAATCGCGGCCGGAGCCTGCAGCGCCAGCGTCAGCGCGTGCGCCACGTTTTCTACGTAGGTCAGGTCAACCAGGTTGTGCCCGCGGCCGATCTGAGGCAGGCGCCCGCGCCGCGCCACCGCAACCAGGTTGGGCAGCAGGGAGCGATCGCCAGGGCCAAAGATGGCCTTGGGGCGGATGATGACCGTGGGCAGGCCCTCTTGTGCCGCCGCACGCACGCGATCCTCACCCAGTTTTTTCGTCAGCGCGTAGACCGATTGAAAGCGGCGGGGAAAGGGCGCCTCTTCGGTCGCATTGACATGGCTGCGGCCGTCGAAGATGACGCTCGGCGAAGAGACGTAGACCAGGCGGCTGACACCGTGCTGCTGGCAAGCGGCAATGACCGCCTCGGTGCCGCCGACATTGATGGCGTGGAAATCGGCCGGTTGCCCCCAGGCTGCAGACAGGGCGCCGGCGTGAATGACCGCATCCACCCCGGCGCAGGCGGCGCTGACTGCCGCGGCGGTGCGCAAATCAGCCACAACCGGCACGGCCCCTTGCGTCAGCAGGTCGGTCGCTGTGGCGAAGTCGCGACCGAGCAGGTACACCTGGTGCCCCTGGGCCAGAAGTCTGCGTGCGGTGTGTTGACCGAGAAAGCCGGTGCCGCCAGTCACGAGTACGATCATGGGCAAGTCTCCCTGTGGTTGGCGCACTGAAGCAGATGGCGCGACGAGACGACGGATCATCGGCTCTGTGGGAGTTCCCGTGAAAGTATCTATCGGCCGCGCAGGCTTAGCCGGCGTCCCGCATCGTCAGGATGACTGGAACAGTGGCCAAGAGAATCCGCAGATCGAGCCAGAAGGTACGGTTTTCGATGTACTCGATGTCCAGGCTGGCGCTGCGATCGAAGGGCAGGCTGCTGCGACCGTTGACTTGCGCCAGGCTGGTCAGCCCGGGAGTCACGTCAAGGCGGCGCATGTGCCACTCTTTGTAGTAGGCTAGTTCGTAGGGCATCGGCGGCCGCGGCCCCACCAGGGACATCTCGCCGCGCAGAACGTTGATCAGTTGCGGCAGTTCGTCCAGGCTGGTCTTGCGCAGAATGCGTCCAACCGGCGTAACGCCCTGTTTGATGATAGCTGGCTTGAAGATGTGCTGGCCGTTGTGGTCGCTGGCGCCGTTCTCAGTGTCGCCATTCAGGTATTGCTTGACGAACTCCTGGTGCGCGGCCAGATGATTGACGCCATTGTACATCGAACGGAACTTGAAGAAAGAAAATGATTTTCCGTTCTTGCCCGCGCGCGGGCTGACAAAAATCATCGGCCCGGGCGAGTCCAGCTTGACAGCCAGCGCAATGATGAGAAACAACGGCGACAAAAGGATCAACAAAAGCGACGCCACGACAATGTCAAAGGTACGCTTGATGGCCAGATAGACCCGTTTGTTCATCATCTTCTGCACCCGCCTCCGCTGTGCGGCCTGCTCATCATCCGTCAGATCGAGCAGTTCCAGCCAGCCGATACGTTGGCTCCCCCTTCTTCGAATGCCTCCCCCGATCATGGAATACCCCTCCTTGTGAACATCTTTAGAACGCCGGCACCCAATAGTGTATCGTCAATTTGGGCCGCTGGGCGGCCACGGCGAATTGGGCGCTGGCCATGGCAAACTCTACATTTGCATTTTCGCTGCCGGCAGTGGCTTTCAGAGTCAGGCCGTAGTTGGTCTGACGGTTGACTTGCCAACGCCGCAGCACGTGCGTCACATCTACAGAATACCAGCGACCAACCGCATTGATGGGCGTTGCGGCGGTCGGGCCGTAATCACGATCCTGTCCGGGGGCATTGGCGCCCGGCGCCGCCCAGCGGGTGGATGCCGTGGCCTGTTCCCAGGTCGCCGTCGCTTCTGACCAGGCTCGCTGCAGGCCGTAGGCCTGCAAAACCAGGTCAGTCGGCAGGCTGCGCTCCACGACGTAAACTGCCAGGCTGACCGACACCACCTGGGCCGTGGTGGGCAGGGGCGCCAGACCAAAGCGCAGGAGCGGTGTCTTCTCATCCACTTGGGCGCTGCGGTTCCAGCGCGCCAGCAACATGGCTGCGCTGCCCTGCGCCGTTGTTGGGTTCCAACTATCCAGCGTCGTGTCTTGCTGGTCGCTGAATCCATTCAGCCCCATCTGCAACACCAGCGTCTGCACCGGCGGCGTGGGCGTCGGCGCCATGCGCCATCCCACCAGGGGGAGGCGCCGGGGGCCAGGTGTCGGCGTGGGGGTCATCGTCGGGGTCGCGGTTGCCGTCGCGGTTGGCGTGCGGGTGGCGGTTGGCGTCGGTGTGCCGGTTGGTGTGGGGGTGGCCGTGGCCTGGGGGCCAATTGGGCACTGAATCGCCAGGTTGAATGCCCCTGCGCTGCCCTGATACCCGTCCACCACCAGCACGTAATCCTGTCCGGCTGGCAGATTCAGCAGTTGTAAGCTGTTGTCGCCAGCCGCCAGGCACGTGGCCGGATCAGTCGAAGCCAGCAGGAAGAGATCCAGGTCAACCGCCGGCACGAGCGACGCCAGGCTGATGGTCACCGCTTGCGGCTCCAGGAAATGAAATTGGAAAACCGCTTCCGGCCCGCTTTCGTTCCAGTCGCTGCGGCAGGCGTAGGTCGCCACGTTGGACGGCTGCCCGCGTGTGTCGGCCCGCAGGCTGCTACCGCAGAAGACCTCTGGCGCCTGGCTGATGTCCACCGTGGGCACCGGGGTGAGTAAGCGCTCAGCCGTGGGTGTTCCCCCAGCGGCGTGCGCCCCGGTGACCATCAGCACCGCCAACACGCACAGGACGACGCCAACGGCAGAGAAACCGGGCGGCCGTGGCCAGCCCGACTTGCGCCAGCCTGCTCCTGCCATGCTCAGCGACCTATCACCGGGAGGTACCACTGTAAAAAGCGCGCATGGGCAAAATGGGCCGTGACTGTTTCTGTATTCGCAATGTTAAACGCGCTGACCGCATTACCGATCATCGCATAGCCGCCGGGCACGATCGCTTCCTGCACCAGGTAAGCGCCGGAGTCGAGTGACATGAACTGATAATAACCGCTGCTATTGCTGGCTACGGTTGCCAGTTGAACGTCGGCAGCGTCCAGTTGGCCGTTTTGATTGGCATCACGATACAGCCGAATGTCAGCGCCCTGCAGCCCTGGCTCACCCGCGTCCGGCTGACTGTTACGATTGACATCCAGGAATACCAGACCCTGCAGATGTGCCTTGGGTGTGTCACCGAAGTTTTGCGTGAGCACCACCCCCGCCTGCACCACCAGCAGCCAACTGTTGGGGCTGGTGGAGGTGTAGCCAATGGGGTCGGTCTCGATCACCTGGTATTGGCCGGGCGTCAAGGTTGTGAATGAATACGCGCCATTGGTCCCGGTTGTGACATGGCTGAGGTCGGTGCTGCCACGACGCAGCGTGATGATGGCGCCGGCCAGGGACTGCTCACCGGGATCGAGCGTCCAGTTCTGGTTCAAGTCCTCGAACACCACGCCCTGGATCGAGCCTACGCTCGGCGTCGCCGTCGGCGTAATCGTTGGCGTCGGGGTTTTGGTCGGTGTGTGGGTAGGGGTGGGAGTCCGCGTCGGCGTTGGCGTCAAGGTGGGGGTGACGGTCGGTGTCCGGGTAGCCGTGGGCGTGGGCGATGGAGTCGGTTCGATCTCGTGCAGCAGCAGCTTGACATCCACCAGGTGAACCCAGTCGTTGCCGTCGCCGCGGGAGTTGATGCGAAAATCGCTTTCAGCCAGGCTGCCATCGTCCGCGCGCAGGCCCTTGCCCATGCGCGCATCGGTGATATGGAAGGTCGCCGTCTTCCAGGTGCGGCTGTTGGTCTTGGCCACATAGGCGTTGCCCGCACCGGTGGGTGTGGCCGCGCGCATGACGCCGCCAATGGCCTCATAGTCAAGCGCCCAGGTGTCGGTGCCGATGTCGGCGTACGTCACCTTGATGTCAACCGTGTTTTTGCCCACCGTAATGTAGTCGGGATGCACGCGGAACCACATGTACGGGTTGCCGGACTCCTGATCGGTGCGCCGCGCCACCCAGCCTTCCATGCCGCTGGGCAGGTTGGTGTTATAGGCGTTGGTATTGCAGTAGGCAGGGCCGGCGCCGGCCGGCGCACCGCAGTTGCCCAGGCCGTAGACATACGACGTGGAAAAACAAGGAATGCCCCCACAGTTCGTTGACCAGCCGGCCGCCGGGTTGATGGCCGGGTCCGGGCTGATGTACGGGTCGTTGGACTCCGGCACGGTGCGGCCACCGAGGACGTTGTCATTCTGATAGAGCCAGAACTCGAAGTTGCCCAACTGCGGGAAGAACGACGATTCCTCGAACGCGTAGTCGTAGTAGATGGGGTTGCGGTGGTCGCGCATCACTACCCACACGCTTGGGGTATTGCCCAGGTTGGCGCCTACGTAGGGCCGCCAGCGCTGGATGATGTTAAGGTACTCGGTGCGATCATTGTTGGGGGGCGGGGCGGGGTAAGGATTCGAATTGTCTTCTACAAAGAGCGACTGATCCAGGCGCAGATAGTACGCGTGCTTGTCCAGTCCGCTCAGCAAGCCCCAGTAAAACGAACGCGGGCTTTGCAGCATGTACCAATAGGTCTCGAACACCGTCGGCACCTGGTTGTAGTGCAGGTTGAGCACATCGTACATGCCGCAGTTCTGACAGCCGGACAGGCCGTCGCCGACTTCAGCAAAATTAAAGTCGGGGGTCAGGCCGTTGAGTGAGATGCCGATGCCCAAACTGGCGGCATAATCACCTATGTCGCGGCGCTCGCTGACCTGGTAGGTGAAGGAAGCGATCTGCACCAGCAGTTGCTTCTTTAGCACCCGACGCCCCTGGCCGGCATCGTACACGCTAAAGGCATCGTAGAAGGCATCTACAACCTCCGCCGTGTAATCACGCCAGGCGCCCGAATAATTGGTAATGCCATCGGCATGCATGGCCAGTTCCATAATGTATTTGTCTTCGCTTGAGTTGACCATGTGCCCTTCGCCGTAGGTGCCAAAGCCCATGGCGATGAACTCAAGCCGCGTATCGTTGATGTAACGATCGCCGTAGTATTGGGCGAGTGCCTGGTAACGCTGCAGGAAGGCTGGGCGCCAGTACATGGGCAAGCGCCGGTGATCCGCGCCCGGGTCCGCACAGGCCGGGCCAGAAAACTTACAAATCTCGAACGTGTACTGATCTACGTCCGAAACCGGATAGCTCGCTGTGTCCCACATGTAGACAGGCAGATCGCGCACGCCCGTTTCATACGAGCGGCCGCCGCCGTAAGGGCTGATAGCAAAGGCGCCCTTCTTGCCTTTGGCCGCTGATTGACTTACAAGCGCGTTGACGCGGTCAGGGCGATAGCTGCCATAGCCAGACTCCAGGTAAGCCCACGACCAGTTCATCACGGTGCCGTCCAGGTGGTAACGGTTGGTATCGGCCGTGCCGTACCAGAACGATGCATCGTCCTTGAAATAGATGCCAGGACGCGTGGCCGGCAGGCCAGGCGCGGCCGGCGGCGCCCCCTCAGGTGTACCCGCAGGGACGGGCGCATCCTGGGCCGTGGTGGCGCCGGCCGTCGGGGCCAGCAAGAGCGCGGCCAAACAAATCAGGGCCAAAGCCCATTGAGTCAACGTACGCTGTGTCATGTTAAATCACTCCCGCGTGCAGTCTGGGAGAACGGCAGCCAGCGGTGGGCAACAATGGTTTTTTCAAGCGAAGCATACCGTCCATGTATTTTTTACCTCTCGCTTGCGCCCGTGGGCGGTCAGGCGTCAAGCGTTGTGCGACGAGCACTGGTGATGACCCAGGGGCTGAGCGCCGGCATGCGATCCAGGCCCACGAGTCGTTCGATGGCTGCGTACACCGGTAACAGTCCGGTATCCGAAAACCGGAGCGTCGGCGCCCAGTTGTAGCCGAGATGGCGCTCAACCGTAAAGCCTGCCGTGTGCAGCCGTGTCTCCAGGTCAACGGGTGTCGAGACATATTCGAAGCGGTGCCACGACTGTGGTTCCATACGCCCTAGAACGAGTAACAGGCGCCGGAGCCATCCTTTGTACGACAGGCGGTTGGTGGAGGTCATAATCAGCCAACCTCCAGGGCGAATAATCCGGTGTACTTCACGAAAGAACCAGTTACGACCATCTTCCACGTAGAAAGGAACCTGGATGCAAAGAGCGGCGTCCACACTGGCGTCGGCCAGGGAAGCATGGACGCGGCAGGGTCTACCAACTCCGCTCGAATCGAGCGATCTTTTTGACGTAAGCGGCGCAGCGGGATGATCGAGACATCAGTCACCGTCACATCGAAGCCGTGCTGCACCAGGGGAATGGCGATGCGCCCTGAACCGCCCGATAAATCCACGAGACGATGCACGGAGGGATCACGTGCCAGGGTTGACAAGATAAACTGACGTTCTACCGTATCCAGGTATTGCCCCAGGGCGACGGTGTTGAGCCAGTCAGGGTGATATTCATGATCTATCTGGGCTGCAGACAAGCGTTGTTTGACTCCAGGTTGGAATGCGAATTTTTAGCTGAAAACTTCTTTGTCTGCCGCTATTCTATGACAGACAGATGAGATTTAGATGAACAACAGGCCGGGGGATGATGACATTTTGTTCACCAAGACGACTATGACCCGTATCATGTAGGGCCAGAGATAAAATCCCGTAAACAAAAAATCACCCTCCAACGCGTCGCTGCGAGGAAGGCGCCAAGAACCGGGCAATCTTAACACAGCCCAAAACCTTTGGCAAATCAAAATTCCGGGTTAGGGGATCACGCGTTGTCAGGTCAATCGGATGATCTGGTGCGTGCGGCCTGATTCGATGATTTTCTCGGCCAGCAGGACCGCGCGCAAGCCCTCAGCGCCATCAATCAGCGGCGTATGATCTTCGACCACGGCGCTGATGAACGCCTCAAGTTCGGCACGCAGCGGCTCCTTGCGCTTCAACTCATATTTCACCACACGACCTTCGCTCACCCCCATCAGGGCGGTCAACCCTTCCCACTGGCCGTTACTGGCGCTGCTGTTCTCGAAAAATTGCAGCTCCTGCGTCAGGTAGTTGACGACAAACATGCCGCGCTCCCCGATGATGGTCAGCTCACGGAACTTCTTGGGCGTCAGCCAGTTGATGTCTAAAACACCGACCGCGCCATTACTGAATTTCAGGACACCGGACAGCAGGTCTTCATGCGCGGCGTGAATCTCGCGCTGCGTTTCCGCATACAGCGATGTGATGCGGGCCTGGGTCAGATACTCCAGGATGTTGACTTCATGCGTCGCCAGATCGAACACCACGCCCACATCTTCGACGCGCGGTGGGAAGGGGCCGACGCGCCGCGAACGCAACTGAAACATGCGGCCCAGTTGTCCTTCGTCCAACAGGCGCTTCAGCTCGACGACGGCCGGGTTGAAGCGTTCGATGTGGCCCACCGCCAGCTTGCGGCCGGTGCGACGCGCGGCATCCAAAATCGCCTGGCCATCAGTGACCGAGAGCGCCAGCGGCTTTTCCACGAACACATGGCTACCAGCCTCCAACGCGGCCACGGCCACCGGCCGATGGAGCCGCGTGGGCACTGCCACCGACACGACATCAGGTCGTTCGATGGTCAACATCTCTTCGAAGTCGGCGTAAGCCTCCGCCTTGTACGTCCGCGCTACCTGCGCCGCCGCTTCGGCATCGAGATCGGCCACGGCCGCCAGGTGAGTTTGCGGCATTTCGGCAAAGATACGCGCGTGATTGCGCCCCATGGCGCCCACCCCTACGACGGCAACTTTCAGCATAGATTCTCCTGCCAATCGGGGAGTTCAATTTCCCGGCCGCACGCCGGGCACACTCCGACGGAATTGGCGACGGTCAGACGGTTGGCGCAGTGGCAAACATAGCCGACCAGGCGGGCCGGATTGCCCAGCACCAGCCCATGATCGGGCACGTCATGGGTGACGACCGCGCCGGCGCCGACCAGCGCCCAGCGCCCCACGGTAACGCCCGGCAAGATGACGCTGTTGGCGCCCAGCGAAGCCCCGCTGCGCACCAGGGTCGGTGTCACGGCCCAGTCGCTGTCACGTTTCAACGTCCCATCCGCGTTGATGGCCCGCGGCAGGCGGTCGTTGGTGAAGCAGACATGCGGCCCCACAAAAACGCCATCTTCCAGGGTGACGCCGTGATAGACTGACACCTGGTTCTGAATCTTGACGCGGCTGCCGATCTGCACGCCGTAGTCAATATAGACCCCTTTGGCGATGATGCACTGCTCGCCCAGCCGCGCGCCCTCACGTATCTGCACCCAGTTCCACACGGTGGTGCCTGCGCCCAGGGTGGCCTGGGGCGACACCTGGGCCGTGGGGTGAATGAATGGCGCCGGCAGGGGCGCATCGTGGCTGCTTGCCTGTGTCATGCTTGGATGATCCATTTCCGATAAATCTCATAGGCCTTGACCGCCAGGCCGTACCAGGGCGCATGAATCTTGACACTGCGTCCATAATTCACCAACTGACCGCCGAAGCGTTCCTTGAAATCACGCACGCCATACGGCTTATCGGGATGCCCGGCGCCGCCAAAATCAAAAACGCTGAACCCCTGCGCGTGGCCCCATTGCAGGAGATGCCAGACCAGAAAATCGTTCGGGTAGAGGCGCGCAGCCTCACGGTCGGCGCCGGCATACCAATCGAGCAGACGGCCCTTGTAAAGCAATGATGCCCGCCCACCGATGGCGACACCGTCAGCCATCGCCAGCACAATCTGGAACTGACCCAACGGGCCGAGCACCTCGAACGCCCGCCGAAAGAGCGAAAGATCGGTCAGATACACGCCAGCATGTCCATACACCTTGCGCAGCAGGCCGTAGAATGTCTCGACCCCCGCCTGGTCGCTGACCGTCAGCGCGCTGACGCCTTTTTTCTGCGCGGTGCGCACATTGCGCCGCGCGCTGCTGCTCAGTCCGTTCCACAGCGCCTCTTCCGACTGCCGCAGGTCAATCAGGAAGTTCAGGTGCGGCTCCCAGCGAAAATGGGCCGCCTCCAGCCGCGCCTGCCAGGCCATCACATCCGCCTGATGTCGCAGCTCGGTGAAGAGGGAGCGCCCCCAGGCCCGGCGGTTGACCACCGCCAGCAAGGCGTCCAGGGCGTCTTGCCCCGCAGGTTCAGGTGCAACCAACATGCCGCCAAAAAGCACCGCGCGCGTGGTCAGCGGCCGCAGGAGGCCGCCCAACACCGTGGTGTGGACGGCAGGCCACAGGGCCATGAGTTCGCCGCTGGCACGGTCCACCGCGGCCAACGGTCGCGAGGCCCAGCCCTCTGTACCCGCCGCCACATCGTCGAAGGCCGGGGTGTGAAAGATGTTGCCGTCGGGATGGCCGGCCACGAAGCGCTGCCAGGCCGCCCGTTCGGGCTGCCCGGTCATGATGAATGTCAAACCCCTTACTCCCACGAGCAGCCCGCTGCGGCCGCGCCGGCCCCTGTCAGCTTTCGGACAGGCGCCACAAATAGTCCCAAAACGTCAGTGAATCAATATCTCCGCTGACCACCAGCGCACTGCGGGCTGCGTCCGGCCAGCGGCTGAAGCGCAGCAACGGCACATCTGGCGCCTCCACCCTCTGCACGGCCGTCCGCGCCTGCGTCGCCAGGTCGAAGGTTTCCCAGTCGAAGTAAACCGGGTAGAGCGCCCGTTCCGGGCTGATCTCCACGACATAGCCTTGCTGGCGCAAGAAGCCCAGCAGTTCCTGCGCGCTGCCAGGGGCCAGGCCGATAAATGGGCGCAAATCGCTGCGTACGACGAACGATTCCGCGGTCACGTCCGTGACGTGCGGCCAGCGGGAAGTCAGCGGCGCAGCGTGGATGTTGCCCGCGACGGTTTCAACGATCAAAGGCCCTTGCGCCAGCACCCGCGCCGCGACGGGCGCGTTCATGCTGACCTCCCAGCGACCGTCGCCCTGGCCCTGCAGGTGAATCTGGCACTGCGGGCGAATCTTCCACCATTCTGCCACCTCGGCCAGGGTGGTGATCCAAACGGCCGGCTGTAAGGCCCGCGCGGCGGTCAGCACGGCGTCCAGCGCCGGCGCACCCCCGCGTCCGCGTTCGGGGTGCAGTTGCAACACCAGCAGTTCACCGGCCTGATGGCTGGCCGTCAACATGGCGCGCCAGATGGCTGCCATGTCGGCCGCGGCCAAACCCAGCCGATCCACCAGCATCTCGTCATCGGGCAGCGAGACGGGAATTTCCACCAATCCTTCGGGCAGCAGATAGGGCAGAACCGGCGCGCGGCCGGCGTCCAGCGGGCAATAGAAATCGAGCACGGTCTGGATGACCGGCGCTGCGAGCTGTTCTGGCGACAAGACGGGCCACAGGGCGCAGGTGCTGCTGTCGTAGGTGAAGCCCTGGGAAAACAGCAGGCGCAGCAGATCGTGGTTCCAGCGCAGATAGGGCGCCCGGAAGCCGACGGCCGGCACGTGATGCTGTGCGAAGGCCTGGCGCGCTCTGATCACCTGATCGCGCTGGCTGGCCGGTGACCGCTGGCTCAGATCCACGTGATGGTAACTGTGGACAGCCACTTCGATCCCTAACGCGGCCAGGCGCTGCAGAGGCAACGGGTGCCGCGCCAGGGCCACGGCCGTGGTTGGAAAGCTGGCCGGCGCGCCGTGCCGCGCCAGGACCTCGACGATCGCGTCGAGCGCGGCGGTGAAGCGGGCCGGGGTTGGCCCCAGCCGCGCCAGCAGCAGGGCAAAGCGCCGCGGCACATGCCAGAGGCCTTTGGATCGGAGCAGATGGGCAAGTACGCCAGCGTCCAACGGTTGTATCACCTACCGGTTGAGTCCGGGCACATGCAGGGCGAGGGTGGCGGGGGTCAGAGGCGGCGACCGGCGCAGGGTCCACAGGGCCGCCAGGGTGACGCAGAGCATTGCGCCCAGGGAGAGCGCGTAGGTGAGCCACGGCGAGGGCAGCGGGAAGCGCCCGATGAGGTGCTGAAAACTGGCCGCAAAACCGGCGCCTGCCAGCAGCCAGCGCAGGCCAACCGGAGCGGCCAGGTGGGTTTCGATCAAGACAGCGATGAGCAGATAGACGACGATGAAGGCCGGGGCCATCAGGCGCTCGTTGTCGAAGCCGAAAAAGGTGCTGACCAGGATCAGCGCCAGGTAGAGGAGCAGGTAGCGCTGGCCGCGGAAGAAGGCCAGGGTACTGCGCCAGAAGACCAGGGGGAGCAGGCTGACAGGCAAGAACGCGTTGCCCAGGAGCCGCAGCCAGGTTTCCGGGAGGAGCAGTTTGGGCGCGGCACGCGCCAGTTGTTCCAGAAGGCCCAGACCGCCGGTGTGACCAACGAGCAGGCGCAGCGCCAGGAAGACGGCCAGGCCCGGCAGCATCGCCAGGAGCGCGGCGCGGCCGTGCGCAGCCAGGAGCCGGCGCTCGATCAGGAAGGCCAGGGTGACGGGCAGCATGATGAGTACGGTTTCACGGCCGGCCGCGGCCAGGGCGAAGATCAGCGCGAACAGCGGCCAGCGCAGGCGTGTTAGCGCCCACAGAAGAACGACCAGGCAAATCAGCGACAGCAGGTCATTGAGGGCAAAGAAGTCCCAGACGTTGAACCCGAAGAGGTGCTTGTTGAACACGAAGAGCAGGGTTGCCAGCAGCGCGACCGGCGGGGTGAGCGGCCAGGCCAGCAGGAAGAAGTAGGTCAGGCCGACGAGCGCCAGCGCGGCGGTCACGGTCAGCAGATAATAGGCCGCGGCGTCGGGCAGCGGCAGCAGTCCGGCCAGGTAGGGACCGAGCAGACGAAAGGCGAAGGGCTGCTGCACCGCATCGGTGATGGCCGGGGCGGCCGCGCTGATCTGACGGTAGTGGTACAAATCCCAGGAGGCATACGGCTCGCGGCCATAGGGAATCTGGCCGTACAGGAAGATCATACCCGCAGTGACCAGGAGCAGAAGCAGCAAGTAACGAGAGGACCGAAGTTGCCTGTTGACGCGTTTCATGTGCCAGGGATTATAGTCAGGTAATGAGATCGGTCAAACACGTCTCGCGCCCCCCCCCCCCCCCCCCCCCCCCCCCCCCCCCCCCCCCCCCCCCCCCCCCCCCCCCCCCCCCCCCCCCCCCCCCCCCCCCCCCCCCGCCCCGACAACACGCCGGCTTGACCACGTTCCGCTGGTGTCATGGTCGGAATTACCCTTCATGGCTTCCAAAGTTGTTCATCATGGCGCCACAGGCAATTGTAGCACAACCAGCCTGTCGCAGCAATGTGGCGGAATTTGTGACCATGGAGGATGAAGTCCATGATGATCTCTACGAGCTGGCCCGGTTCTTCGTGATAGGGGTTGAACGATGCCGTGCGCGCCTGGGCGATGGCCTCGGGCAGGCGGGCCAAATCCTGGCACCAGACGAGATGGCCGCGGGCGGACATGGCAGCCAGCAGGTCGTCCTGATGATCGTCGTAGCGGTCATGATTGCTGACGCCCACCAGGCGCTTGCCCTTGCGCAGCACCTCGGTGACGACGCCGATGCCGCCGTGCGATACGATCACGTCGGCCTGGTCGAAGTACGGTTCGAGCGACGGCGCGAAACGGAAATGATCCGCATGTTGGGGTACGAACGCGCCATGCCCGATCTGCAGCAGCACCTGTTCGCCGGCCGCTATCAGCGTCGGCGCCAGCTCATCCATGGCCTGAATCAATGAGTTGAAATCGCCCGCGCCCACGGTGACAAAGATCATACCAACCGTCCTGCATAAATCGCCTGCGGATAATCGTCCAGCAACTCCGGCCATTGCACAAAAAAGAGATGCGCCAGGCGCTTCATCAACCGCCCGGTCAACGACAGCCGGGTGACGCGCGCGCCGCATTCGATGAAGATCACGCGCGCGCCGAACAGTCTGGCCCACAGCGCCACCGGCACCGCCACGGCCGGCCCAGAGGTGATGACCGCGTGCGGTCGCGCGGCCAGGATGACGAAGAAGGACTGCACGAGCGCCAACAGGCTGCGTAAGATCTCCTGCCAGAGGGCATACGATTTGTAGCGCGTGCGATTCACCCAGAAGATGGCGCCGGGGATGCGGATGCGCTGGCCGGAGACGTTGTCTTCACGCGTGATCAGATACTGATAGACGAACGGCGCCCCGTGCGCAGCCAGCATGTCCACCAGGCGCAGAATCTCCGCGGTGTGCCCGCCCTGACCCAGGATGACCAGGACACGCCGGGGGCGACTATCATTGTGAATCATCGCAGCACCTCATGATAAACCGCGAGCACCTGCTGAGCGGCCGCCGCGCCCGATAGATGGCGGATGCGGCTGCGACCGTCGGTGCGGCCGCCAAAGGCCAGCGCCAGCGCCAGCTTGTCGGCCACGCTCTCCACCGTCGGCGCGGTCAGGTAGCAGCCGGCCGTGTCGCGAATCACCCCCGCCACGTCGCCCACATCGGTGGCGACGATCGGCAGGTTGCAGGCCATCGCCTCCTTGATGACCATGGGCGAACCTTCGTAGCTGGAGGTGAGGCCCAGCACGTCGGCCGCCTGCATGAAGAGCGGCACCCGTTCGTGCGGCTGCCCGCTGGCGATCACCAGGTCAACCGGCTGCCCGGCGGCCTGCAAGCGGGCCACGGCGCCCTCGAGCAGATGTACCTGCTTCTCCGGCCGCGGCTCGCCGACGAAGACCACCAGTTGACGCTCCGCCGGCAGGCCCAGGGCGGCGCGCGCAGCCGCCTGCTCGCCTGGCGTGAACAGATCGAGATCAATGCCGCAGGGAATGACCGCCACGTGCGGCAGGTTCATGTGCAGATCATCGAGGACCCGCGGGGAGGTGACGATAACCCAGTCAGCCAGACGCGCCAGCGCGCGCGAGAGGGGCGGCGTCCAGCCCACGGCCACTTCACTGCCGTGCAGGGTCAACACCAGCGGCCAGCGGAGCTGACAGCGCGCCAGCACCCCGCTCAGGACGTAGTGCGCATGCACCAGGTCATAGCGCTGGCGGCCCAGGCTGCGGCTTAAGACGGCGGCCATGCCGGCCACGTAATTCGAGGTGTGGCGCTGGCCGTCGGCGAAGAGGACATCCATCTCCACGCCCAGACCGCGCAGGGCTTCCACTTCGTCATGCACAAAGGTGCCGAAGTGGGGCCGGCGGGGCGAGGGGTACATGTTGGTCACCAAAAGAACGCGCATAGAAAAAACTCACCGACCGGGGGCTGATGGACTGCCGGCGGCGAGCCGGTAGAGGGAATGATACCTGGCAGCGACCACGGTTGGCAAAAATCGCGCCAGCGCAACCTGGCGCGCCTGCGCGCCCAGGGTCTGGCGCAGGTCGGCGTCACGCAGCAGCGCCAGGGTGCGGCCGGCCAGGGCTGCGGCGTCGCCCACCGGGACCAGGTAGCCGGTGACGCCATCGCTGACCAGGCCGGGAATGCCGCCCGCGCGGGTGGCAACCACCGGCCGGCCGGCCGCCATCGCTTCGGCGACGGCCATCGGCACATGATCGTGCCGCGAGGGATGGAGGAGCACGGCGCTGTCGCCCAACGCGGCGACCACGTCTGCGGGCGGCGCCAGCCCGGTCACGCTGATGACCTCCTGCAGGCCGTGCCGGGCAATGGCCTGCATCACCTGCGCATGGTAGCCGCGGTCGGCAATGCTGCCCAGGCAGCGCAGGGTGACGGCCGGCTCCTGTTGGTGCAGCAGCGCGAGCGCGGCCACCAGGGTGAGTTGGCCCTTGAGCGGCACGATGCTGCCGATGGCGATCAGGCGATGGCTCTGCGCCGCGGGCGGCAGGGCAAAGAAAGCGGTCGAGACCGGATTGTCCACGCGGTGAATCTGGCCGGCCGTGTGCGGCCGCAGATAGGCTTCGCCAAAGGCGCTGAGCGCGGCCACGTGCGGGGCGCGGCGCAGGGCCAGGCGTTCCAACGCCAGCAGGAGGATCAGAGCCAGGCGCTGCTGCGGCGGCGCGGGCTGGCGCAGTTCGCGGCCGGCCAGCCCATGCACGGTGTAGATGGTGGGCAGGCCGAGGCGCAGGGCCGCCACCGCGTAGTCGGCATTGTGGGCATGCACGACATCGGGCTGAATGGCACGCAGCACACGGCTGACCCGGCCAATGTTGGCGAATAGGTTGGGGATCAGGCGCTGCGGCGGGGAGGCCAGGGCATGAAAGGTGACGCCGTTTGCGCTGTAGGTGACATCATGCACGACTTCGGGCCGCGTGGAAACTACGTGCAGTTCCAGGTCGGGGAGCGCGGCCAGGCCCTGCACCAGGTTGACCGCGACGCTGTCAATGCCGCCGATCACCTCGTCCGGCCGGGCCGGGTAGAACGTTGCCAGCGCCAGGCGCAAGCGCTCGGCGCTCATCGCTGCCTCACCTGTTGATAAACGGCCCGCGTGCGCAGGGCCACGGCCAGCGGATGAAAGCGGCCGGCCGCTTCGGCGCGGGCGGCCGCGGCCAGGCGCAGCGCCAGCGCCGGGTCATCCAGCACGCGGCGCAGATTGGTCGCCAGGCCGTTGATGTCCGCGGCCGGCGAGAGCAGACCGGTGCGCCCGTGCTCGATCATGTCGGGCACGCCGCCCACGGCCGTGGCGACGACCGGGCAGCCGGCCGCCATGGCCTCGGCGATGGTGACGGGCGCG
The DNA here is from genome assembly GCA_016719785.1 of Candidatus Amarolinea dominans. NCBI lineage: Bacteria > Bacillati > Chloroflexota > Caldilineae > Caldilineales > Candidatus Amarolineaceae > Candidatus Amarolinea > Candidatus Amarolinea dominans. The sequence goes on along the minus strand of JADJYJ010000014.1, from coordinate 20,169 downwards.
GTCTCCTGATGCGCGGCCAGGGCGACTGCGGTGCAGCGCGTCAGTTCGGCGCGCATGGCCGCGGCGGACAGGCTGCCCAGGAAATGCACGCGGCCGTGCAGGCCATGCGCCTGCACGGCCTGCACGCAGGCTGCGCCATACGCCGGCTCTGCGCCCATCTCGCCGGCCAGGCGCAGTTCGACGCGCTCATCGGCTGCGGCAACCTGCGCAAAGGCGTGAATGAGGTCCAGGATGCCCTTGCGGCTGATGATGCGGCCGGGGCAGAGGAGGGTGGCCGGCGCGGGCGTGCGCGCGATGTCAAAGAAGGCGGCGTCCACCGGGTTCTCGATGGCGGTGATGCGGCCGCGCCGCGCCAGCCAGGGGAATTCACGCAGCAGATAGGGGCTGATGACGATGATGTTCTGCGCCCGCGCCAGGCTGTAGCGCTCGTAGACGCGGTCGAACGTCCAGCGCAGCCGGCCGGCCAGGCTGCCGCCCTGGCTGGCCAACCGCGCCTCCTGCGCCACGACGCCATGAATGGTGACGACGGCGGGCAGGCCGCTGGAGAGCGCGGCGTCCACGTTGGCGCCGGCGCTGTGCGCATGAACCACGTCGGGCGCGACGCTGCGGATGGCCCTGCGCAGCCACCACCAATCGGTGCGCAGCAGGAACAGGCGGCCCAGGCGCATTTCCGGGACGCGATGAACCGTGACCCGGCCGTGCTGCTCCTGCGTGATCTGGCTGACGGCCGGGCTGCCGCTCAGCACATGGATTTCCATGCCCGGCAGGCTGGCCAGTTCCCGCGCCAGGGTGACGACGACGGCTTCGACGCCGCCGACGATGCGCGTGGGATCGGCCGGGTACTGGCCCAGCATGGCGACGCGGCAGGGCGCGGCGTCAGGCGCGGGCGGCGGCATGTTCAGCCATGCCATAGACGGCTCCCATGAAAAAGTAGAACATCAGGCTGGTCAGGGTGCCGGTCGCGACATCGTAGGTCAGCGAGGTGCCGAGCATGATGAGCAGGACGGCCCAGCCCCCGGCGATCATGCTGTGCAGGACGCGCGGGGCGGCTGCGCCAGGCGGGGCGCGGCGACCGAAGCGCCAGAGATCGAACGCGATGACGGCAAAGCTCAAGAGATAGGGGGTCAGCGCCAGCAGGCCGCCGGAGGTCAGGACGAAGAGGTAGGAGTTGTGCGGCGCGGGGACGTACTTGGCGATGCGCGGCAGCAGGCCCTGGTCGAGCGCGGCCAGGCCGAAGCTGGCATAGCCGATGCCGAAGAGCGGGGCCTGTCGCCAGAGGGCCAGCGACACCGTCACGTTGTTGAGACGATCCTCGACTGAGGCCTCGTCGGCCAGGCGTTCTTCGATGATCGGCTGCTGACTGAGGATTGGCCAACTCAAGACGCCCACCAGCGTCAGCATGACCAGCGCCGGCAGCAAGGTGCGGCGCAGACGGCCAAAAAAGGCGGAAAGTACCACCACGGCCAGGGCCACGCCGGCCCAACTGGCGCGGTTGTAGGTGTAGAAAGCGGCGACGACAAAGGCCAGCATGAGCAGGACGATCAGGCCCTGCGCCAGGCGTCGCTTCTCGGTCGTCAGGAGCAGCAGGCAGGCCACCACGCTGAAGGCGAGCGGGATGCCGAAGAAGACCGGGTTGCCGAGCAGGCTGACCACGCGGCGCAGGCCGGTGCCGTAGGTGAACTGCACCGTGTCCAGGGCAAAGAGGACGCGGCCGGTCGCCTGTTCTTGCAGCACAAGAAAAGCGAGGTAGGCGCCGATGATGACCAGGGTCAGCAGAACGAGGCGGGCCGCGGCCGGCGTCTGCACCAGGTTGCGCGCCAACACGTAGGCCAGAAACGGCAGCAGGTAGGCATCGAACGCGGCCTGTACCCCGGCGCTGGCGCCGTAGACCGAGGACAGGCCGCTAAGCACGATGGCGGCGCCAAAGAGCAGCAGCGTCACATCGAGCAGGTTGGGGAGCGCCAGACGCCGGCGCCGCCGCGCGGCCTGCGCCAAGAGCAGGATCACCGCCCAGCCGGCGGCCAGCCGTGCCAACGCCAGGTCGGGGATGCCCGCGCCCAGGTGAATGTCGAGATTCCAGAAGGGTGCGAACGGTGAGATGGCGATCCAGGCGGCCAGGCCGAGCAGCGGGTCAAGCGTGACGAGCAAGAGGGCAAAGGCCACCGCCACCAGCGCCACCGTCAACGGCAGACGTTGCGCATCCCACAGGGTGAGGCCAAGCGCCAGGCCCAGGGTCACGATGCCGGCAGCCAGGGCCGTCCGTTGCAGCCACGGCCACCAGGGTGAAAATGGGCGGGCAGGTGCGTTCATGGCGTCCCACCTGGCCAGGCGCGGCCAGTCTCGCGCCAGATGTCGTCGTACATGGCTTCGACGCCGGCCACATGTTGGGCGAGCGTGTAGTGCGTTTCGACCCGCTCACGGCCGGCCGCGGCCAGGCGAGCGGCTTCGAGGGGATGCTGCCAGAGGTCGGTCAAGGCCGCGGCCAGGGCGGCGCTATCGCCGGGGGGAACCAGCAGCCCGTTGACACCCGACTCGATGATCTCCAGCACGCCGCCGGCCGCACTGGCGATGACGGGGCGCCGGCTGGCCATGCCTTCGATGACGACGCGGCCGAACGGTTCCGGCTCGATGGCGCAGTGGCAAAGGACATCGAGCGTCGCCATGACCTGCGGCACATCGTCACGTTGCCCGGCGAAGGTGACGCGATCGGCGATGCCCAGTTCCACAGCCAGGCGGCGCAGGCTCTGTTCCAGGTCAGGTTCGGCCACGTCCGGCGCGCCCACGATGAGCAGGTGCGCGGTGGGGCACTGGCGGGCGAAGGCGGCGAACGCGGTCAGGGCGACGTGATGGCCCTTCCAGGTGACCAGGCGTCCCAGGCTGCCCACCACAAAGGCATCATGCGCAATGCCCAGTTCCTGGCGCGCCGCGCCGGAGCGTAAAGTTGGCGGGAAATCGTCGGGGTTGACGGCGTTGGGCGCCACCTGGCCGCGACGCACCTGCGCGCCTGCCTGGCGCTGTTGCTCAGCCACGGCCTGCGAGATGTAGATGAACCCGTCTACGCGCCGGGTCAGCCAGCGGTCGGTCCAGGTCAGCGGGTCGAGGGCGCGCACATGGCAGACGATGGGGCGCTGCAGCCAGGAAGCGGCCAGGATACCGGCCCGGCTGACCGGCACGATGTCATTGAGATGCACCAGGTCAGGCTGCACGGGGGCCAGCAGATTGCGCAGGCGCCGCGCCTGCGGCAAGGTGTCAGCCAGCAGGCGACGCAGCGCGCCCGCGCCTTGCCAGGCCGCGAGGAAGGCCGGCAGCCGGCGCAGACGTGCCAGGGGGCCGCTGCTGCGCGCCCGCTCGACCAGGGCGGGGTAATCATCGCCCAGCCCCTGCCGCGAGCCGATGGTGAGCACGCCGCCAGCGAAGAAGCCGCTGTCGCGAAAGCGGGCGACGGCCGGGTTGGCTGCGTTGAGAACCACGGCCAGCCGGTAGAGCGGCGCGGGGTCATCTCCCAGGCGGCGACGTTCAGCCAGCCCCTGCGCCAGCAGCAGCAGGCTGACGATCGAGCCGCCGGGGCGCGGGGCCAGGTCAACAAAGGCGATGGTGTGCGGACGGTCGTTCACGGTGTGTGTACATGCCGGGGGGCCGGCCGGCTGGCGGCGCTGTCCTGGCGCAGGTTTTTCGCAAATTCGAGCACGAACGCCAGCACGATGCCGGCCAGTAGGGCCAACAGGGCCCCGACCAAAGCCAGGCGGGTGGTTTGCGAAGGGGTGGGGTCGGTGGGGATGCGCGCCGGCTCGATGATCTGCAGGAAGCCGGAATCCAGGCCCTGGTTTTCTTTGAGACGAGCTTCGGTCGCTTTGTCGGCCAGGAAGGTAAACGCGTCGTTGGCCCGTGCGACCGCGGCCTCCAGGTTGTCATATTCGGTGTGCAGACCGATGAGGGATGACATCTCTGTGGCGCGCTGGGCAATCATCTGGTCATAGCGGGCCTGCGCGGCGCGCGCCTGTTGACTGCGCACACGCTGCTCGGTGACCAGGTTTTGATAGCGCAGCGTCTCGTCCTGATAGGTGCGCGCCCACTGCTGGCGCGCATCGGCGCTCAACGAAGCGCCGAAGTCAGGCGTCACCGTCGCGCCCGGCGCCGGCGTCGTGGGTGTGGGGCGCGGCGTGCGCGGGTTTGGCGTCGGCACGGGGGCCAGCAGGGCAATGACCTGCGCCTGCGCCTGGTCCGCGGCCGCCTGGTACAGATCAAGCGTCGCCTGCGCCTGCTGCTCTTCGATCACCGCCTGGTCGCGATCCAGACGCAGACGCCGCAGCTCAGTTTGCAGGGTCGCGATTTCCGCGGGCAGCGATTCGATGCCGTTGGCAAGTCTGAACTTGAGAAAGGCATCCTGCGCAGCGGTCAGCTTCTGGCGCTCAGCGGCCAGTTGCGCTTCGATGAACTGCACACTCTGGTTGACCGGGGAGAGACGAAACTCCCGGTAGGCCTGCAGCGCAAAGTTGACATAGGTCGTGGCGATTTTTTCGGCCAGGTCGGGGCGTTCTGCGGTGGCGACCACACTGACGAAATCGTCCTGCTCCTCGAAGATCATGCGCTGCTGCAGGGTGTCCGCGTCCAGCGCCAGCCCCAGGTCGCCGATGGTTTGCCAGGCGATGTTGCGGCCGCGCAAGAACGAAAAGAACTCCTCGCGCGTGTTGATGATCTGCTCGCGCCCGGGCAGCGCAGAGGATGGCGCGAACAGGCTGACCGCTTCGGTTTCCACGGCCAGCACGCGCAGACGCACGCGGGCCTGATAACTGGCGGGCGCGGTGTAGCCCAGGTACAAGATCGTGGCGACGGTGACGAGCATCAGCAGGCCAATCAGCCAGGCCCAGCGCCGCACCACATGGATGCTGTTCAAGAACTCGTTATTCATCTCGACTCCGCCATGCTCAGCTCGTCATTCGACCAGGAATTCCAAATGTGGTCGCTGAAGACATCTGGAATGGAGGCTTTAGCCGGTTATTGGGCACTTGAGAACCCTGTGGCAGACCGGCTGAAGCCTCGATTCCGGGTACATTTGGATTTGCTGTCATTCGACCGGCCGCGCAGCATGGGGCATGTGTTACTGACCAGGATTTTGCGCACCCAGTCCCCACTTGGGCATCACCTCGGCGCGGTGATGGATGAGCATCGGCAGGCAGTCGGGGCAGATATGGAACGTGCGGCCCGCCATGCGCCAGGCCGCCACCGGCACCTGGTTTTCATCGCGGCCGCAGTTGATGCAGGCATTGATCGTGGTGTCATTCATGAGTATTCTCTCGTCCACTCCTCTGTTCACTCGAATTCTTCGGCTTTCTGGTTCGGGATTCAATTCTACCGCAAAAACGGTTTCTCGCCAATCATGACCCCGATGTGCAAATGTCGCCCTTCCCCCCATCTCCCCTTCTCCCCTTCCCCTTCTCCCCTTCTCCCCTTCCCCGGTCGAGGTGAGGTCACAACGCCTTTTGACGCACTTTTGGCCCTGTGCTATCATGGAGCCTGGCTACGAATGACCAATAATTTATATTTACACGCGGAGTATCATGAATATCCTGGGAATTTGCACCGAAGGCCCACAGTCAACCGGGGCCTGTTTACTGATAGACGGCAAGCTGATCGCGATGGCCGAAGAAGAGCGTTTCGTGCGCATCAAGCAGGCGCCGGGCCTGCTGCCCAGCCGCGCCAGCCAATACTGTCTGAAGGCCGGTGGGCTGAAGCTGAGTGACATTGATGCGATTGCGGTATCGTGGGATGTTGCCAAGTACACCGATTTCATGCCTCGCTTCTATGACGATGTCGAGCGCCGCTACGGCGACAAAGGTTGGCTGACCTACATCAGCGAAAAACAGATTTTACAGCGCTTCCAGCCGGACTACGTGCAGCATCGCATCACCGCCAGTCTCATCAAGGGTGCGGACCGCGGCCAGATGCGGCCCGTTCGCTATGTGGGGCATCACAAGACCCACGCGGCCGCGGCCTTCTGGTCGTCCGGCTTCGATGAGGCGACCATCCTGACGATTGACGCCAGCGGCGAGGAGCAGTGTACGGTGATCTGGCACGGCAAGGGCATGGAAATCACGCAGGTCGAGAGCTTCGACATTCCTGATTCCACGGGCTGGATGTACGCGGGCCTGACCGAGTTCCTGGGTTTTCGGCCCTACTCGGACGAGGGCAGCGTGATGGGGCTGGCCTGCTACGGCGCGTACGATCCTGAGATCGCCGCACTCTTCGAGCGCATTGCGCCCATCTCCCCGGACGGTAGCTATCGGATTGATCCGAGCTACTTCTTCTTCGGCGCGCACACGTACGGCGACCGCTACACCGACAAGCTGGTGCATGAGCTGGGTCTGCCGTTCAAGTACGGGGATGACATCACGCCGCGTCAGCAGAACATCGCCTGGGCGGTGCAGGATCGCCTGGAGCAGATCGCGGTAGGACTGGCGCGCCGTGCCGTGGCGCGGACCGGCTGCCGCACGCTGTGCCTGGCCGGCGGCGTGGCCTTGAACTGCAAGATGAACCGCGTCATCCTGGACAGCGGCGCGGTGGATCGGCTCTTCATCCAGCCGGTGAGCAACGATGCCGGTTCGGCCCTGGGCGCGGCGCAGTTGGTGGCCGCGGAGATGGGCGACGACCCGCGCTTCGAGCAGCGCCTGGTGCATTACGGGCCAGACTACAGCAACGCCGAGATCAAGGCGGTGCTCGATGGACACAAGCTAAGGTACGAGTATCTGCCCAACGGCCGCCTGGAGCGCCGCGCCGCGGCGCGCATCGCGCAGGGCGGCATCGTGGGCTGGTTCCAGGGGCGCATGGAGGCCGGGCCGCGCGCGCTGGGCAGCCGTTCCATCATCGCCTCGCCCATTGGCGCGGCGGTCAAGGACAGGATCAACGAAGCGGTCAAATACCGCGAACCGTGGCGACCGTTCGCCCCCTCGATCAAGGCGGAGCGCATCGGCGATTTTGTGCTGAATCCCATCGAGGCGCCGTTCATGATCCTGACCTTCGACGTGCGCCCGGAAGTGGCCGATCAGATTGCCGCGGTGGTGCATGTGGACAACACCGTGCGTCCGCAGACCGTGCGCGCCGAGGACCTGCCGCGCTGGTACCGGGTGATTGACGAGTTCGAAAAGCTGACCGGCGTGCCGATGATTCTCAACACCAGTTTCAACGTCAAGGGCGAGCCGATTGTCAACACGCCGCAGGACGCGGTGCGCACCTTCTACGGCAGCGGCCTGGACGGCCTGGCAATCGGCGATTTCTGGCTGGAAAAGTAGGGGCATAAAGGGCATAAAGGGCATAAAGGGCATAATGGAATTTCGGTATCATGCGACCGGTGATGAAGATGGGGTGCGCGTCGTCAAGATCGAGCAGGATGGCGATCGCTACCGGGTGACGGTGGACGGCCGGGCGTATGCGGTCGAGGCGCAGCGGCCGCAACATGGGGTCATCGTGCTCAACATGAACGGCCGGCGGACGCGCGCATGGGTGGCGCACGATGGTCTGCAGCGGCATGTGGCGCTGACGGGCGCGCGTACCTACATTTTGCGGCGACCGGACCCGCGCACCAAACAACGGCGCCGCGCGCCGGGCGCAGCCGACGGTGGCCTGGAAGCGGCCATGCCAGGCCAGGTGCTCGATGTGCTGGTGCATGTGGGCGACACGGTGGAGCGTGGGCAGACGCTGCTGCTGCTCGAAGCGATGAAGATGGAGCTGCGCATGGTGGCTCCCTTTGCCGGCCAGGTGCGCGCGGTGCGCTGTGCCGCCGGTCAGGTGGTGGAACGGGGGCAACTGCTGGTTGAGTTGCAGGCCCTCTGATTTTCGTGCAATCACATCTACTTTGTGATACAATAATGATCCATTTCATGATCCATTTCATAGCGGCCCATTGCCTACCGCCTTAGAATTGTCTTGAAATGGAAACGGACGCGACGTACGACGTGAATCAGGCCAGAAGGCGATTGCGTCTTACGCCCTGCCCAATCTCATCGGCACAAAGGTTATTTCAGGAGGAGACTCTCAATGTCAAGCACAACGGCTGTGCTAGATCACCCGGCGCCCGCGGCGGCTCCGGCCAGGCCGGACGTCGTCAACGATTTCTCGATTGTTGTAGCGACCCCCAATGGCTCCGGGAGCCAGACGGCCAACATTTCGATTATTCGCTCTATTTTTCGCATGGGCATTCCTGTCAACGGCAAGAACCTCTTTCCATCCAACATTCAGGGCCTGCCCACCTGGTACACCATTCGGATCAGCAAGGACGGCTACATTGCCCGCCGCGAAGGGACTGAGATTCTCGTCGCCTTCAATGAGAAGACGGCGGAGCAGGACCTGGCCAGCCTACCGGCGGGCGGCATCTGCATCCATCCCCTCGAATGGAAATTTGCCCGCAGTCGCACCGATGTGACCTACTACGGGGTTCCGGTCAAAGAATTTGTCAAGGCATCAGGCGCCGAAGACAAGATCAAGAATTACATCGCCAACATGGTCTACGTAGGCGCCCTGGCCTATCTCCTGGGCATTGACCTGGAAGATGTCAAGGGCGCCCTGCACACCCAGTTCGGCGGCAAAACCAAACCGATCAACCTGAACTTGACTGTGGTCAAGATGGCCTACGACTGGTCGGGCGCCAACCTGACGAAGACCGATCCCTTCCGCGTCGAGCCTATGGACAAGACGCAGGGCAAGATCATGATCGAAGGCAACATCGCGGCCGCCTTAGGCTCCGTTTTTGGTGGCGTGCAGGTGGTGGCCTGGTACCCGATCACCCCGGCCACCAGTGTAGCCGAGGCGCTGAACGAGTATTTGCCGCAGTTGCGCATGGACGAAAACGGCAAGCCCACCTTTGCGGTCCTGCAGTCGGAAGATGAGATTGCCGCGATCGGCACGGCGATTGGCGCCGGTTGGGCCGGCGCGCGCAGCATGACCTCCACCTCCGGCCCTGGCCTCTCGCTGATGACCGAATACGCGGGCATGGGCTTCTTTGCCGAAGTGCCGGTGGTCATCTGGGATGTGCAGCGCATGGGCCCCAGCACCGGCCTGCCGACGCGCGTGGCGCAGGGCGATGTGCTGATGGCCTATACGATGGGTCACGGCGACACCCGCCATGTGGTACTCTTGCCCAGTTCGGTGAGCGAATGTTTCGATTTTGGTATCCAGGCCTTCGATCTGGCCGAGCGCCTGCAGACGCCGGTTTTCGTGCTGAGTGACCTGGACATTGGCATGAATCTGTGGATGAGCGACCCTTTCAACTATCCTGAGAAACCGCTCGATCGTGGCAAGGTGTTGACCGCGGAAGACATCCAGCGCCTGGGCAGTTGGGCGCGCTTCGAGGATGTGGATGGCGACGGTATCGGCTACCGCACGCTGCCCGGCACCAAAGATTACCGCGCCGCCTACTTCACCCGCGGCACCGGACATAATGCCAAGGCGGTGTACAGCGAGCGGCCAGACGACTGGGAGCAAAACCTGGCCCGCCTGTACAAGAAGCACGATACCGCGCGCACCCTGGTTCCCAAACCGGTGGTGGATGACGCGGCGGCTACTAAGATCGGCATCATCTCGTATGGCTCGGCCGACCCGGCTGTGCTGGAGGCGCGTGACCGGTTGCGCAAGCAGGGGATCGAAACCAACTACCTGCGCGTGCGTGCGCTGCCCATCGAGGAGACGCTACGCGAGTTCGTGGCGCGGCATGACCGCATCTACGTGATCGAACTCAACTTCGAAGGGCAGATGGCCGAGATTTTATGCATGGAACTGCCCGAGTATGCACCCAAACTGCGCAGGCTCACCAAGTGCGACGGCCTGCCGCTGACCGCGCGTTTTCTCACCGAGTCCATCATGGAGCAGGAGCGATAACATCATGGCAACTCCACTTCCAACCACCACGACCATCGCCGGTTCGGACGGCAAGACCAGGACGAACGGCAATCTCAAGCTGAACCTGGTCGGGCTTGAACTGAAGGATTACGACGGTTCGCCTTCCACCCTGTGTGTCGGCTGCGGCCACAACTCAATTTCCAATCAGATCGTGCGCGTGGCCTATGAGATGGCGCTGAAGCCGCACGAGGTCATCAAGCTGAGCGGCATTGGCTGCTCCAGCAAATCGCCGGCCTATTTCTTGAACCGGTCGCACGGCTTCAACTCATTGCATGGCCGTATGCCCTCGATTGCCACCGGCGCCTGCCTGGCCAACCACACCCTGCGCGCCATCGCCGTCAGCGGCGACGGCGACACCGGCAGCATCGGCATCGGTCAGTTCAAGCACCTGGTGCGCCGCAACGTGCCCATGGTGTACATCATCGAAAATAACGGCGTCTACGGCCTGACCAAAGGCCAGTTCTCGCCGACGGCCGACATCGGGCAGGTGCTCAAATATGCGGGCACCAACGAATTCCGGCCGATTGACCTGTGCATGGAAGCGCTCATTGTGGGCTGCGGCTTCGTCGCGCGCTCCTTCGCCGGTGATGCCAAGCAGGTGCGCGAGCTGCTCAAGGCTGCACTCAGCCACCGCGGCACGGCCGTGATTGACATCATCAGCCCTTGCGTCACCTTCAACGATCATGACGAGTCAACCAAGAGCTACTCGTATGGTCGCACGCACGAAGAACCGCTGCACGAGGTGACGTACATTCCCGCCTATCAGGAAATCACGGTGGATTACGAGCCGGGCACGGCCGTGGATGTCGAAATGCACGACGGATCGCACGTCCGGCTGAAGAAACTGGACACCGCCTACGACCCGACCGACTGGATGCAGGCGGTGCAGGTTCTACGCGAGGCCGAGACCACGCGGCAGATCATCACCGGCCTGATTCACATCAACCCGAACCAGCCCACGATGCCTGATCTGGTGAATATCGCCGATCAGGAGCCGCTGGCGATGATGGCTAACGAAAAGCTGCGCCCCTCGCGTGCGCAACTTGCCGCGCTGATGCGCGGATTGGCGTAATCTGTCCATCAAAACGCACCTGCGAGCCGTAAGCCCGCAGGTGCGTTTTTCTACACGCAGTGAGCAAGCGCTTGACCACTCTTCTTCTTGTACGACATGCCACCAACGATTGGGTTGGTGAGCGCCTGGCCGGATGGACACCTGGTGTCCATCTCAACGCGGCTGGTCAGCAGCAGGCGCATGAGTTAGCAGAGCGCCTGGCGCACATTCCGATCAAAGCGATTTACAGCAGCCCGCTGGAGCGCGCCCTGGAAACCGCGGCGCCCCTGGCTGACCGCCTGCGCTTGCCTGTGGAACAGGATCCTGACCTGGGCGAAGTGTACTATGGGCAATGGACAGGCATGCCACTCAAGGCGATGCGCGAGACCGATCTCTGGCCGCTGCTGATGATCGCGCCCAGCCTGGCGCGCTTTCCTGATGGCGAGAGTCTGCTGGAGGCGCAAACGCGCGTCATTGGTGCGCTGGAACGCTTGCGCAGAACGCATCCAGATGATACTATTCTGGTCGTGTCGCACGCTGACATTCTCAAGGCGGCCGTGGCCCATTACCTCGGCCTGCATCTGGATCTGTTTCAGCGACTCGTGATTAGCCCGGCGTCCGTCACTGTGCTGCGTTTTGCAGCGCCTGGCCACGCTCGCCTGGAACATTTCAATGACACAGGCGTGCTGCCCAGTTTTGTGGAAGAACAGCAGAAAATTCCGTAAACGACGTTGCGCCAATAGTTGTGTAAAAAAGGAAACAGATATGCCGCAGTTTGATTACGATTTTGATCCGGTATCTCGCATCACCGTTGGCGCCATTGGCCGGCCGGGCCAACGCGACTTCTACTTGCAGGCGCGTAGCGGCCTGCGCGTGGTGACGTTGAAAATTGAAAAACAGCAGGTACAGGCGCTGGCGATCGGCATCTCCCAGTTGCTCGAACAGGTTGGGGATGTGCTCCCCCAACTGCGCACCGATTTGGTCAACGTCAACAACCCGCGCATGACCCTGGAGGAGCCGGTCTATCCGGCCTTTATGATCGGGCAGATTGGCTTGGGCTACGATGAGGCACGCGCCCTGGTGATCATCATTGCGCAGGAGTTGGTGGTTGAGGATGCCGAAGGCAGCAGTCAGGCGGCCCTGGCTCGCTTTGTGGCCGGGCGTGAGATGATGCGCGACTTCAGCGAACATGCCCTGGCCCTGGTGGCGGCGGGGCGCCCCACCTGCCCGCTATGCGGTCAGCCCATTGACCCACGCGGGCATTTTTGCCCTCCCAGCAATGGACACAGCACTTCGTTGATCCAGTAGGTGTGACTTGCTCATCATTTTCGTCACGCCGAAACCTTGATTTTGTTTAGCAGAGGAGGATTTATGGCAGCATCTGCAATGAGAATGAGCCGGCTGGCTTTTCCGACCGAGGCCGGCCTCTGGCTGCGCAGCCAGCGCTGGGACTTGACCTTCATTACCCTCAGCGTTATTCTGGTCCCCTTTCCCTACCTGGCCTGGTTGGCGCTCAACACGTTTGGCTTCAACACGGACCTGACCCGCAACGTCATCAATGGCCTGGTCGCGCTGGCCGTTGGCGGGCCGCACATGTACTGCACCTTCACGCGTACCATGTTGGATCGCGACTTTATCGAAAAACGCCCGGCGTTCGCCCGCTCGACCATCGCCATCCCGCTGATTGTCATTACCCTCGCCCTCTTCAACCTGGAACTGCTGCTGACCGTCTTTTTCTTCTGGGCATCACTGCACGTGCTGCATCAGATCGTTTTCATCATCGGCGTGTATGACAAGAAGCGGCGGGACACCTTGTCATTGCCCAGCCGGGTCATTGACTACGCGGTGGTGTTGACCAGCCTCTACCCCATCGCCGCCTACCGTCTGACCATCAGTCGTGATCTGTTGATCGGCACCAATGACCTGGGCAAGTCCATCCCTGAGTTCCTCAAGCAGCCCCTGTTCTTCTACCTGGCAGCCGCCACGTTTGGCCTGGCCTTCGTCCTCTTCATCGCCAAGACGATCAAGGAATACCGCGAGGGCAGCCTGCATGTGCCCAAAGCTGTCTTCATCCTGGTGACCACCATCACGTCGTTCATCGTGCCATCGCTGGGCAACCTGGACACGGCCTTTCAGGGGATGAACACCTGGCATTCGTTCCAGTACCTGGCCTTGACGTGGTACATCAACCGCATTCGCATCGAGAAAGGGGAGATGCATGCCCTGTCCATCGTCAAGCGCGTTTCGCAGGCGGGCGCGGCGCGTTCCTACTATCTCCTGATGGTCGGCTTCACCGTGGGCACCGTGGCCGTTGGCGCGCTCATCTTCGTGGTGCTGCGCTTCGGCGCCGCCATGAGCGTTAGCGCCTCCTTTGATCGCGCCTACTACATCTCCGTGCTCTCCTTCCTTTGGATGCACTATTATCACGATCACTTCCTCTTCACCCAACCGCAGGCCATGCTCAACGTCCCGGCCGCGGCGCTGGCCGCTTGAAAGACAGATAAAGAAACCGGACTTTGCAAAGTCCGGTTTCTTTGTTTTGCAGATCTGCTCTGCAGCCTGCCTTTGTCACAAGTCACTGCGCACTGTCTGCGAATTGTCGTCCATTTCGATGGATCAGCGTCACTTCACATGCTGACGCCCGCTTGGGCTCATCTCAATCATTTTTTCTGCCAGTAAATGCACCAGCGTAGATGGGTTCGGGAAACGTTGTTCACCTTGAGGATGGTTTTCCAGGATTTTCTTGGCATGCTGCAGCGCCGTTCGAGTCGGTGGCAGCTTATCAAAGACGGGCATGGCGGCGTGATAACCTGGAATGTAGCGTCGCAAGTATTCTTTGATCTCATCGCCATCAGCAAACGGGCGGGTGGTATGTTCGAAGTGCAAAATATACCAAAACTCAAAAGCCGGGTTGGAGACGGCCAACTGAAATTCGTTTTTATCGGCAACCTGTACGGCTCGGCCAAACGTTTGATTGTCACGTGGGTTCTCAACATCGAATACGCACCAAATTTCTTCGAAGTTGGGCAGGTTTATGCGCCCGCTCCGGATATCCTGTTGTCGTTTCATGCGTTGAGACAAGGCCTCATTAACTAAACTAATTGGAGCGCCCGCGCGCTCCGTTATCTTTACGCTGACGGTGGACAGCTTGAGATGATCCCGCAGGCTGGCGAAGTAGTTCGGTTCGGTTTTCTCACCTTCGCAAACGATCAGGATGCACTGGCCAGGAGAACGGTTTCCTGGCCGGCGATCGTAGGAACTCATCGCCCGCTCGTAACGACGCAGTTTGCGGTCATCCGGTTTACGCTTGGGCATGCTGCGCCTCTTCCCACAGTGGCTCGCCCAGGAACGGGATCGCGCCATAGCGGCCAAGCAAATAGCCTTTGGTCAGGGCTTCGTCCCTGCGCGGGCTGTAGTCCAGCAGCGGGTACAGATGCGAGCAGCCCTGGCGGTCTTTCTCCACAAACCAGACCTGGTCGCGCCGAAAGAGGTTGCAGTCCATCAGCGTGGTGTCGTGGGTGTTGAAGATCAACTGTGCGCCTTTAGGATTGATCTGCGGGTTGTGGAACATTTCAACCAGGTAACGCACTAGCAGCGGGTGCAGGCTGGCATCCAGTTCATCCACAAACAGCGTCCAACCCTTTTCCAACACTTCTACGAGCGGCCCGCCCAGGGCAAACAGGCGCTGCGTACCGTTCGATTCCTCTTGCAACGGCATGACTACCTCAGCCTCGGCCCCGACAGGATGGCGCATGTAAACATCCAGATGTTTTTGGTTGATCAACTGGTTACGCAGCGCCACAGGCATTTCTTCAGGCAGATCTTTTTCCGTGTAGGTCTCCTCATGCACTTCGAAATCCGAAATGCCAAAATCGGCCGCGATCATCAGGCGGCGGAGACGCTCGTGCGTCTGACGGTCTTCTCTGGCGCGGGCGGCCGAATAGGTGTACAGATAGGGGCTTAGTTGATCTGCGCCAATGACCCGCAGGCTTGTCTGGAACCACTCGAACACGCGCCCCAACTGGTGATGATTCAGCTTCGCGGCATTCGAGAGAAAAAGGACATCTGGCCGGGTCAACTCAGCCACCTGGCTGTTCTTACCTTTCAGGTTGCGCCCGAAGTTCCACGACGGCGCACTGCCCCCAGCCTGCTCCCGCTCGAACCAGGTTTGCGGCAGGCCCTTGGGGTAGGCCACCAACCACTCGCGTACCACCTGCTTTGCTGTCACATGAAAGCCGTACTGGTAGCGCACATCCTGATCATCAATGAACGTGATCTCGAACTCAGAGGGATCGGTATTCGGTTCCGCGACCAACAGGAATGGTGTCGCCGCAATGGGGCTGTTCAGTTTTCGATCCATCGAAGAATTGACGAAGTCGTCAACAAAATGAGCGGCTGCGATCAGATTCGACTTCCCGGCGGCATTGGGGCCATAGACCACTGCACTACGCAGCAAACTACGTCCGCCGAACTCAGGAACGGGCATGGTGTTTTCCGAAAGGGTCTTATCGGCGCTGGACACCAGGGAGAGAGTGGTTTCTTCACGAAAAGAGCGATAGTTCTTGATTTTGAGCTCGATCAACATAGAACACCTTCTTAAGGCACAAAGAACAAGTTCGCAAACATTATGCAATTCTGTGCCTAATTATACGAGAAATACGCAAATTTGTCAATAGAATTGAGGTGTTCTTGTGTTCTAAGATTGTATTCTGGTGTTCAGAGTTCTTTGTCAACAATCTGTCGAATCGCGTCAATCACTAACGCGGTGTGTACGGGTTGTGGTTGCTGTGGTGTCAATTCTTATCTCAAGGCGCTGACATCAGGTGGGTGTAACTCAGGCGTTGTTTGATTCCAATAAAGAGCGATTCTTCGAGTTCGATACGTTCCTGAACGACGCGTGTGAGCCATTCCTCAACGCTTTTCGTGCGATGCAATTGCGCCAGGAACGTCGCCCGCATCACCAAATCGCCGGGTAGTGACAACAATGCAGGTGTGCTGCGTTCGACCTGAATCGGAGGTTCCCAAGCCGCATCATCATCGGCCTGTGCAATGACAATCTGATCAATTTCTGATTCGGATAGCGTTGTGTTCGCCTTTGTGCTCATATATCCCATCCGGTAATGGTCCAGCAGCGGGTACAGATGCGAGCAGCCCTGGCGGTCTTTCTCCACAAACCAGACCCGCCGCGCTCTCCACCATCGCCCCGTATTCATCGTGTGTCGTCCCCCAGAAGCCATCGTCATAGTACGCAGCCTTGTAGGCAGGGCGCAGCTCGTCAGGCAGTCGTGACAGGGCCTGTTGCTAAACGCTCCAACGGCCATCGCTTCAGTCGCCGCCGGGAGTTCAGCGATGACCACCGACTGCCAATTGCATCGGCCTGCTCGGCGGTGCAGCACTCACAATTGGCGCCACGTGCAGCATAAACTCTACTTTGACGGTTTCAAAGGGAAATTCAACGCGACCATCCACCGTGCGATCAATCAGACCCGCATTGAGCAAAGCCGTCATATCACCGTGAACAGCCTTCACGTCACGCCCGACACGGCGAGCCGCCTCGCGAATTGAAATGGGTCCCGCGCCACACATGACTTTGAGCAGTTGCCATCGTCTGCTGGTAAGCACCTGCCATAACAACTCGGGGGTGGCGAAACCGATGTGCGCCTCGTGTTCTGCACGACCGGCATTCATGGTGTGCGCTGCGTCAGCCAGCGTCTCGGATAGTGATCGAACTTCAAGCACGACCGTGTTCATCGTTCCACTAGAATCTCTCCTGGATGTACCGGTGCAAACTTAGTAGTCATGGTCCTCAGCCTCTCACGCTCAATGATAGTCCGTCACTTCGACATCGTAGGCGTCACCCTCCTGCCAACGGAAGCAGATGCGCCACTGGTCATTGATGCGGATATCAGCAGCTTGTCGAATCTTGGGCACGATGATCTGGTTCAGGCAACCGCATACTGCATGTGCTCGACAAGCTTCTGTTGCAGCCATAAATTCGCTAACGTCTCGACCTGCACGCCGCGTCGGTGAGCCTGCTTTTCAAGCGCCATGAACAACTCAATCTCGATTGGCACAGCACACGCCATAGTAAACTCCACATCGGGCAGGCCAGGATTGTCGAATTCGGTGAAATCGTGGGTATCCCAGAACTCACCCACGCCTTCATCGGTATCTACCTGTGAAATGCTGCTAAATTTACTTGCGTCCATAGGTTCTACGCTCTCTCTCGCTCATCTCACGCGCACTGATAATAACGGCCGTCTGGCTAGTTGGCTTATAGATGAAGAATACAGCCAGATAGCGGCCTCCCATCGTATGTCCGAAACTCACATACACATTTTCTCCGTCGGTATGGCCCTTCTCCGCAAAGCGAATCCGGGACCTACCAAGTAATACCTGACGGGCTTCACGATCGGTGACGCCATGCTTGGCCTCAAGTTTCTCTTCTATGTGTTCAGGACACAAGATGGCTACAATCTGCATATTCCACAACCTCTATCTCGCCCTGAAAGTCACGGTTTCGTCGCGGGCGCGCAACCGATCGCGGTTCTTCCACGACCCTGAGTCTACAACCATCCTCATGAGTTGTCAAACAGCTCGATCGTGACCGGTCCCCCCGCTGCGCGCCGGCGCGTAACGGCGCCGGGCCGTCGTCATGATGACGCAGCCGCCGCGCCACGCGCACGCGCTGCACGGCGACGCCGCGTCCGCGACTTCCACCAGGTATCCCCGCTGCACCAGCGTTTGCAGCATGCCTGCGAGCGCCGCCTGGTTGATGTCCAGGCGCTGCGCCAGGTCATCCAGGCACAGCGCGCCCGTGCTTTGCCCCAGGGCGTCCAGAATCTCGTGCAGCATCAGGCGAACCCCGCCAGGCGACCCACCTGAAAGACGAGTACCGCTGCCAGATAGGCCATGCCGGTCTGATAGCCGGCTGAAAATGCGGCCCAGCGCCACCCAAACTCGGCCTTGATCGCGCCCAGGGTGGCTGCGCACGGCACATAGAGCAGGACGAACACCAGGTAGGAAAGCCCGCTGAGCGGCGTGAAATGCTGACGCAGCGCGCTGCTCAGGGCCGTGTCGGTGGCCGGCGCGGCCGGCGCGATCCTGCCCAATCCGGGCAGCAGGCTCAACAGGGTGCGGCCGGCCTGCAGGGTCGCCTTGCCCAAACCGGTGACGATGCCCAGCAGCTCCGCGCCCACGTTGGCGTTGGACAGCGCCGGCGCGGCGGGCGCCTGCGGCGCGTAGATCTGCGCCAGGGTGCTGACCACCACCTCTTTGGCCGCCAGCCCGGTGACCAGCGCGCCGGCCGCGTCCCAATGACCGAAGCCGGCCGGGACCAGCAGCGGCGCCACTGCCTGGCTGATCTGGCCGAAAAGGCTGTGCCGCTGATCCTGTACGCCCCAGGGCAGGTTGAGCAGCAGCCAGATAACCAGGGAGGCCACCAGGATGAGGCTGCCAGCCTTGCGCACAAAATCGCTGACGTTGGCCCACATGTGGACGCGCAGGCTGTGCCAGGTGGGCAGACGATAGGGCGGAAGCTCCAGCACAAACGCGCTGTCCGCCTGCTGGCGCAGCACCGTGTTGCTGAGAAGGAGACCGGCCAGCGCGGCCACCACAATTCCGGTGGCATACAGCGCCCAGATCAGGGTGCCGGACTGCTCACGAAAGAAGGCCAGCCCAAACACCACGTAGACCGGCAGCCGTGCCGAGCAGGACATCAGCGGCACCAGCAGCGCGGTGAGCACGCGGTCGCGGCGGTTTTCCAGGGTGCGCGTGGCGTAAATGGCAGGCACCGCGCAGCCGAAGCCCAGGATCATCGGCACGAACGACTTGCCGTGCAGTCCCATCCAGCTCATAGCCCGGTCCATCACAAAGGCCGCGCGCGCCATGTAGCCGCTGTCCTCGAGCAGTGACAGGAAGAAATAGAGCACCAGCAGGCCCGGCACGAAGGCTAGCACGCTGCCCACGCCGGCCACCACGCCATCCACCAGCAGCGATTGCAGCCAGGCCGGCGCCTGCAGCAGGCTCAAAAGCGCGCTGAGCCAACGCGCAATCGGCCCGTTGATGACCCCATCCACCCAATCGAGATAGGGGGTGGAGACATTTTGCACCACGTGAAAGATCAGGTACATCATGCCCAGGAAGAAGGGGATGCCGAGCCAGCGGTGCGTGACCACGCCGTCAATGCGGTCGGTCAGGTCCAGGCGGGCCGGACGGGCCTGGCGGATGACCTGACGCGCCAGGCCGCGCACAAAGCCGTAGCGCTGATCGGTGATGGCGATGTCCACCTCATCGCCGTAGAACTGGCGCAGGCGCTGTTGACTGGCCTGCACGGCCGGCAGCACAGGCGCAGGTGCGGCGAGCGCCGCGGCGGGCTGCATCAGCGCCAGCGGCAGCTCGCCCTCGCCCTCCAACAGCTTGAGCGCGACCCAGCGCGTGAGCGGCGATGCCTGGTCGTCCACACCAGCCGCCGGCGCCGGCAGACTGCGAGCATAGGCTGCGCCGACGCGGGCAATTTCAGCCTCGATCTCACGGCCATAATCGAGGCGAAACGCAGGGCGCGAATCCTCCGGCGCCTGCGCGGCCGCCTGCACGCTGCTCAGCAGCTCATCCAGGCCGCTGCCGCGCCGGGCGACCATGGGCACGACCGCAATGCCCCCAAGCAGCGCAGACAGCCGCGCACAGTCGAGCTGCAGGCCGGCGGCATCGGCCATATCCACCATGTTGACCGCCAGGACCAGGTTCGCGCCCAGTTCGAGCAGTTGCACGGTCAGGTAAAGGTTGCGTTCCAGGTTGAACGCATCCACCACGTTGATGACCACCTGCGGACGCTCCTGCAGGATGTAGTCACGCGCAATGACTTCTTCGGGCGAATAGGCAGACAGGCTGTAGGTGCCCGGCAGGTCAACGACCGTCATCTGCGCGCCGCTGACGCGTGTGCAGATTCCTTCTTTCTTCTCAACGGTTTTCCCCGGCCAGTTTGCCACATGCTGCTGCAATCCGGTCAGCGCGTTGAACACCGTGCTCTTCCCGGTGTTGGGATTGCCCGCCAGCGCCACCGTGATTTGCGGTCTTGCCATGTCCATCAAGACAGCATCTCCACGTCCACAAAGCTGGCGTCGTGCGGCCGCAGCGCCAGGTGATAGTTCTTGATGCGGTATTCTGTCGGGCTGCCCAACGGCGCCAGGCGAATAACTGCGATTTCCTCGCCGGGCAGCAGGCCCATGTCG